>CAUJGQ010000162.1 GCA_963170165.1 Chloroflexota bacterium
TTTCTGGTATTCTGCCGCTGATGGATACACTCAAGCTCCCAGGTCGGGAGGGCCTGCGCATCGAGGGCGGGGCTCCCCTGCGGGGGGAGGTCCGGGTGAGCGGCGCCAAGAACGCGGTGTTGCCCGCGATGGCTGCCGCGCTGCTCACCTCCGACGACGTCTACCTGGAGAACATGCCCGGCATCGATGATGTTGGCTTCATGGCGGAGATCCTGCGCCGGCTGGGTGCGGTTGTCCGGTTCAGTGGCACGAATCGCTGTCTGGTGCGCGCCGACGGTGTCAGTGACACGGCGGCGCCCACTGATCTGGTGGTCCACCTGCGCGCCAGCTTCCTGGTAATGGGCGCCCTACTGGCTCGGTTTGGTGAGGCAGCGTGCGCGGCCCCGGGTGGCGATGTCGTTGGCCAGCGGCCGTTGGATGTCCACCTCGGTGGTTTTCGGGCACTGGGGGCGGAAATCGGCCGGCGGGGAGAGAAGTACTTCGCTAAGGCGGGCCGGCTCCGCGGCGCCCGATTGTTCCTCGACTACCCCAGCGTGATGGGCACCGAGAACATCATGCTGGCGGCCGTGCTGGCGGAGGGCACCACCACCATCGTCAACGCCGCCGCCGAGCCGGAGGTGCAATTCCTGGGGGACATGCTCAACGCCATGGGCGGCCGTGTGCGCGGCCACGGTGGCCACACGGTTGAGATTGAGGGCGTCTCCCAGCTCCATGGCGCCACCATGCGCATCATTCCAGACCGGCTGGAGGCGGGCACGTACGCTATGGCTGCCGCTATCACCCGCGGCGATGTGGAAGTACTGGGTGCCCAGCCGCGCCACCTTGACTCACTGTTGTTTAAGCTGCGTGAGATTGGTGTGCACGTTGAGGAGCACGTCGATGGCATGCGGATCTGGGGCGCTCCCCAGTATCGCGCTACCGCCGTGCAGGCGGTGCCCTATCCCGGCCTGGCCACCGACCTGCAGGCACAGATCGCCACGTTGCTGACCCAGGCGAACGGCGTCAGCTTCGTGCATGAGCGGGTGTTTGACAACCGGCTGATGTATGTGGGAGAGCTGCGCAAGTTCGGCGCCGAAGTGGTAAGCGCCGGCAGCACCGCGGTGATCAGCGGTCCCACCCCGCTCATCGGAGCGACGGCGCGCGCACTCGACATCCGAGCCGGGGCGGCGCTGATACTCGCCGGGCTGGCGGCCGATGGCGTGACCACAGTGACCGATGTCTACCACCTTGATCGCGGCTACGACCTGCTGGATGACAAGCTGCGCTCACTCGGGGCGAAGGTGACAAGGGTGACATAAGTTCGTCAACCTTCGCCCTTGGAGTTGCAGGACGTACCCGCTGTCTGTGATCCTGAATGGTGACCGCCGCATGCTCGGCGGTACTCACTGCCGGCTGCGGGCCCGCCAGGACAGAGTGGATGTTCACGAAGCATGTCGGCATCGACCTTGGCACCGCCAACGTGCTCGTCTATGTGCGCGGGCGCGGCATCGTCATCAATGAGCCCTCCGCCGTGGCGCTGGCGGTGCGCGACAACGCCGTCGTTGCGGTAGGCTCCGAGGCACGGTCGATGTTGGGGCGAGTGCCCGGCTCGATCAGCGTCGTGCGGCCGATGCGGGACGGCGTGATCGCTGACTACCTGATCACCGAGGCGATGTTACGCTACTTCATCAAGCGGGTGATGGGCAGCTTCAGCCTGGTCAAACCCGAGGTGATGATCTGCATTCCTGCGGGCGTGACCAGCGTTGAGCAGCGTGCCGTGCGGGACGCCGCTGAGCAGGCTGGGGCGCGCCGGCCGGCCCACCTGGTGCCGGAGCCGCTGGCGGCCGCTATCGGCGCGCGCATCCCTGTGCACTCACCCCGCGGCCATATGGTGGTTGATATTGGCGGAGGGCGCACCGAGGCGGCCGTCATCTCCATGTGGGGCCTGGTGGTGCACGAGTCGGTGCGCATGGCGGGTGATCGCATCGACGATACGATCACTGCCTACATCAAGCGCCGGCACAACCTGGTGGTGGGGGATCGCACGGCGGAAGAGGTCAAGATCGCGGTCGGCTCGGCGCTGCCGGTGGAGGACGACCTCGCCTGCTCCGTACGCGGCCGTGACCTGATCACCGGCCTGCCCAAGACCATCGCGGTCACGTCCAACGAGATCACCGCTGCGTTGCAGGACAACCTGCAAACCGTCGTGCAGGCAGTGCGGTCGGTGCTGGAGCGCACGCCGCCGGAGCTGGCGTCGGATGTGATTGATCATGGGATCGTGCTGACCGGAGGTGGCGCGCTGCTGCGGCACCTGGATGAGCTGATCACCCAGGAGACCGGCGTGCCCTGCTATGTGGCAGAGAATCCGCTGCAGTGCGTAGCGGTTGGCGCCGGTATCGCCCTGGAATACCTCGACGATATCAAGCGCAGCCTGCCTACCGAAGAAGAGAGCCTGATCGGGATGTACCCCGGCTAGGTGCGGCCGCCGGCGAACCGCGGATGTGGCCAGCACCGCTACTTGGCCGCGGGGTTGCTGGCCGCCTTCAGGTGGTAGGTCATACTCTGGAGTTCTAGCACCGGGTCTACCTGTCGCACATGCACCCCCTGGCGGACCTGTGCGGCGATGGGGGCGTAGTTGAGAATGGCGCGCACGCCACAGGCGACCAGCGTGTCAATCACGCTCTGCGCCACTGCCGCCGGCACCGCCACGATGCCGATGTCCACCGGGCGCGCGGTGAGTCGGGCCTGAAGGTCGCGCACATCGTGCACCTGCACGTCTCCGTAGCTGCGGCCG
>CAUJGQ010000163.1 GCA_963170165.1 Chloroflexota bacterium
AGCCACCACAGTGAGCACCAGCGCCCCCAGGGCGGCGGCAAATGCATCCCGCCCCAACCTGCTGCTTCGTCCGGATGCCATCACCGTCTCTCCTGACCAGATCCGACCCGCTGCGCTTAGCTGCGTGAGCCGGCTTTCTCGAATACGAGTTGCAGCTCCAGTGTGCCGCGATCGGCGACCGACAGCACCGAGGCAGCGCGTGGCTGGGCGATATCGAAGTCCGCAAACGCGACTTCGGCCATCCCCACCACCACGACCTGCCCGCCGCTGAACTGGCCCTCCAGCAAGACAGTGATCGGCCGTGTCACACCGTGCAGCGTCAACTCGCCTGACACGGCGGCCGCCAGCTTCGTGCCTTCGGTCGGTGTCCCTTCAATCGGGATCGGCTGTGTCAGCCGGAAGGAGGCGGTTGGGTACTTGCCCGTCTCCAACGCCTGCATCCGCAGTGCACCGTCTCGCATGGTGCTGTCACTCTTGAGGCTGGTCAGGTCCACCGTCACTTGCACCGCGGTAATCGCCGCGCCGTCATAGGTCATCGAGCCGGCGACGGCGGCGCTGCGCCCGACTGCCGTCGTGGCGCCGACACGGGCGAGTTCTTCCTTCACTCGGTAGCCGGCGAACGACGTGCCGCCCGGCACGATGCTCCACTCTCCGGCGAGCCCGCCTCCCGCGGCGGCCGGCGCCGTTGCCCCAGTCGCGGCCGCGGCCAGCGCGCTCTCCAGGCTGACCTGCTCTGGCGCATCGCCGCGCAGCCAGAAGTACCAGGCGCCGGCCGCCGCTACTGCGGTGAATCCCAGCGCCAGCAAGACGCTGGTGGCGATGACGAGTTTCTTGCTCACGTTGTCGTTGCTCCTGCCCGTGCGGCGGCCGTTGTCGATGGCGCCGCCATCACTGCTCGGTCTTGGGGCGCCGCCGCGGGATGTTCGCCGGGAGGCGTCCTGCATCGATGGTAGCGGTGCGTCGGCAACCGGAGTGTTAAGAGACGGCTATCGTCGATGCAGAGCCGCCGGCACAGGCGGTAGCTGAGCAGGCACGCAGGTGCAGCGCTGTCAGGCTGCGTGGGGGTGGTACTGGGGGTGGATAGCCGGCCCGCTGGTCGCGCGCCCTGCTGGGCGCGTAGGGCCGCACGCACCCGCACCACGTGACACGGTGGGGTGGTAGCTTCCCGATGACGCGCGGAACCGCCCTCATGGGGCGGTTCTCAGATTCAGAATCGGGCACCCCCGGCAGGACTCGAACCTGCGACCAACGGATTCAAGGGTCGGGCATTGCGTGTCAATGGCCGTACACAGGGTGCGTAGCCGTTCACCGTGAACGGCAGGCGCGTCCACCAGCTTCCCACGCATCCACATGTGTCGATCCCCGTGAAAGTGGCGCTGGGGGTGGACAGCCAGCACATAGCGAACAGATGAGCGAAAGTTGACAGAATAGACTAGCGCCGTTTACGCGCATCCATGTAGATTTGTAATGGTAGTGTTACACGCTATAAAGAGGTGCGCATATGGAGACGGTGCTGCTGCGTCCGCGGGAGGCGGCGGAGTTGCTCGGGCTCAGCCGCTCACAGGTCTACAGCCTGTGCCGGCGGGGTGAACTACCGACCGTGCGGATTGGGGCCAGTGTCCGGGTACCCCGACGGGCGCTGGAGGAGTGGGTCGCGCGCCGGGCTACTGGGCTGGTGCCCTTTACCGATTGACGGAACGGTAGGCGAAGCGGAACATACGTTCTGCCACAAAGATGGCAGCGGGGCACACGGAGGTGATGGATGGGTTGGCGTAATCCTGGTCCGCTCGTGACGACGCTGGGCGCGCTGAGTGTGTTGTTTTGGTTAGGGGTCACGCTGGAGGCGGTCGGCCGGGCGGGGTGCCGGGGTGCCGCGGTCGTTGCGGGTAACGTGATGCAGGCGGGGCTCGGGGTGTTCATCTCTGTTCTGCCGGTGTAGGTTCTAGTGCGGTGGGGGGCGGCGGTGCGCGACGTATGGAGGTGATCTGATGCAGGGTGAGTTGTGCGCGACCGAGCCGGTCGCGCAGTTCCAGTTCCAGCGCGGCCACCTCTCCCCCAATTGCCTCCGCGGTGGTCAGGTTACTCGCCTCCGCGCGCAGCTGCGAAAGTTGCTCGATGTCGTGCTGGAGGCGCGGCGGCGCATGACCGGCAGCCAGATAGGCGGCATCCTCGTCGATAAAGCCACGCAGCGGCACCAGCGCCAGCGCCAGCATCTCCGGTCGCGGACGGTACTCCTCGATGGATTCACCGCTACGGAACGACCGCACCACGCGCCCGGCCACCATGTTGCGCAGGTGCGAGTAGATGATACGCTGACCCGTCTGTTCCTCGATTTCGTGTTCCCACTCCCGATAGGTGTAGGGTGCGCCGCGCTCCGCTTCCAGTCGGGCCACGGCCTCCAGAATCAACCTACCGAGTGCGGATGGTTTGCTACTTTGGCGCAGTCGCATCGCTCTCCCCTCCCCAATGGAGATGACTTGGCGGCATAGCGTGAAGCGCTACATATACACCGCTACCGTCTCTCACAGACGCCGGTGCTGTCAATGGACATGACGCGCGTCGCTGCGCATTGTATAACTAGCGCATTACACTACTATTGACGATGAGCGGCGGCGATGGAGGGGAACAGATGAGCCAATACCACGTAACCGGCGGGCCGTGCGCGGCTGAGCGCGACTGCTGGCGCGGCTGTGCCAGTTACCTCCGGCATGTCCGGCTGATTCGTGGGTTGCGGCTCCGACGTGTGGCCGAGGCGTTGGACATGGATCCCACGCAACTGTCACGGGTGGAGCGCCAGCTTGAGGGATTCTCCGACGAGGCAAAGCGCCGCGTCGCGGGTTTCTACCATCTGCCGGTCGGCGCGCTTTTCTTCGGGGAGGACCGGATGACGGCGCGGCACCGGCGAACAGGGGAGGGGGTGATCACCGGCCAACGGCAGTAGTGGCAATGCAAACGCGCCATCTGGATGTCGGGTCCAGATGGCGCGTTCATCTCGCAGTCGAAGGTGATACGACCGGAGGAGACGAGTGCAGTTTAGCAAACATGATCAACCTAGCGGAAGCGCGGATGCCCCGCGCCGCTTCGACCCGGCCAAGTATCTACGCCGCCTCAAGGGCAGCGACTACCTCGAAGTCAAGTGGCGGCTGGTGTGGCTGCGCCTCGACCATCCGGATGCGCTGATTGAGACGGCACTGCATACGCTCGACCTCGAGCGGGCGGTGGCCGTCTACCATGCGCGCGTCACCATTCCTGGCGGCGGTACGGCGACCGGTTGGGGCATGGAGGAGCGGGCCGACTTCGGTGACTTCTTAGAGAAGGCCGAGACCAAGGCGCTCGGGCGGGCACTGGCGGCGCTCGGCTACGGCACCCAGTTCACGGATGACTTCGATTTCGCCGGGGCGGACCCGGAGCGGGTGGTCGATGCGCCGGTGGTGCGAACGGCCCCACCCGCACCACCACTGGCTCCCCGCCCCGCCAGCGGGCCGGTGACGGCCCCGGCTGCACCGCCGTCCGGCGCGGCCCTGCTGGCCAGTGAGCCACAGGTCAAGGCCCTGTACGCCATTGCTAAGGGCGCGCACGAGATGACGAGCGATGACGTGCTCGCCGAGGTCGCGGCCCGCTACGGCGTGGATGACCCGGCACGGCTTACCCGGCGGCAGGCGTCGGAGATGATCGACGCCCTCAAGGGCAGCGACTTTGCACGCAGCAGCAGGATTCCGCCGCTGGTGCAGGCGGCGCAGGCGGCCGGAGGCACCGTCAGCGGGCGGGTGCGGGTAGAGCGCACCGAGGAGAAGGTCGAGGATGTGACGGTGCTGCTGGTGGACGGCGTGCGGGCGGTCGAGGCCATACACCCGCAGCGCGGCCCGTTCTGGATGGCGGTCGAGCCGTGCCCGCAGCATGGCAGCCGGCTGGTGGCACGAATCGAGGATGGCGGGCTGACACCCTGGGCGCACACGCTGCCCAGTGGCGGGCGCTGCCAGATGCCGGGCGATTGGGCCGGGTAGGAGGACGCGATGGTCGCCCAACGGCGCGACAACCCCGATAGTGCGGCGGTGCGGGCCGCGCTCACCTGCGGGCGGCGCGGCTGCGCCTGCGTCAGCGGCCCGAACACCCATTGCCCGGCGCATGACGATCCATCACCCTCACTCACGATCAGCGCCGGAGAACAAACGGCGTTGATCGTGCATTGCCACGCAGGCTGTCCGGCCGTGACCGTGATTGCGGCGTTGCGTGAGCGCGGGCTCTGGCCATCGGGCGACGCCGTCCGCCCGGCGTCGACATCGGCACCGGCGCAACCGGCGCAAACGCTCGTCGCGATCTACGACTACCGGGCAGCGGCGGAGCCGGCGGGGCCGGTGGTGGCGCAGAAGGCGCGATACGAGGGCCGCGACGGCTCAAAGGTCTTCCGCTGGCGGCGGGCCGGTGAGGAGCGATGGATCGGCCTCGACGGGCTGACGCTGGACTCACTGGCGCTCTGGGGGGCGGAGACGCTGCTTGATCTGGCGGCGGAGGAGCCGGTCGTCATCGTCGAAGGGGAGAAGGCAGTAGAGGCGGCGCGGTCGCTCGGGCTAGTGGCGCTCTGCCACGCTGGTGGTGCGTCTACCACCCGGTTCGCCCCGGAGGCGCTCGCCCCGCTCACCGGACGGGATGTCATCCTATGGCCGGACAATGATGCGCCGGGCCGGGAACTGATGACCCGCCTGTACGCCGCAATCCGGCCGCTGGCCCGCTCGCTGCGTTTCCTGACACCGCCGCTGCCGCTTAAGGGCGACGCGGCGGACTACCTGGCGGCGGGCGGCACCAGCGCGGCGCTGTTCGCCGACCTACCGCCGGCTCGCACCGATGTCACCGCCCTGGCGCGCGACGCCTTCCGCGTCCGTGTCCCCACGCCGGCGGGGGTGGCGACGCTCAGCTTTGATGGGCTGGAGCAGAGCGGGCGGCGCGATCTGGATTGCGAACTCACGGTTGCGGTGGGCGGCGGGCATGAGCCGCTGATCCAGCGCGTCAACCTGATCTCCGGCACGCAACGCACCGATCTGCGGCGCGATCTGGACGCTCTGTACGGTAAGGAATGGGGCTGGACCGCCGTGCTGGTGGACGCCTTCAGCCGGGTACGGCGGGCATGGACGGGACAGGAGCGGGCCGTGCGCGTGGATCAGATTCTCGACCCCGGCGATCCGCAGTTTCTCGTGGGGACGCTCTTGCCAGACGCATCCCCGAGCGTGATTTTTGGTGATGGGAGTAGTGGTAAGACATACATCGCCTTGGCGGCAGCGCTGGCGGTGGCGCGTGGTGAGCCGTTCTGCGGCATGGCCGTGCGTCAGGGGGCGGTGCTGTATGTCGATTACGAGACGAGCGAGCCGCAGTTCCGCCTGCGCGTCGGGCGGCTATGCCGGGGGCTGGGTCTGGACGGCGTGCCGCCGGGACTGCCGATGTACTACTGGCCGGGCGGCGGTGGTGCGCTGGCCGATCAGGCGGACGCCCTTAAGCGGTTCTGCGCGGAGAAGGGCGTCGTGCTGGTGATCGTCGATTCGGCAGCCGACGCCTGCGGCGGTGAGCCAGAGAGCGCGGAGGTGGCGAGCCGGTACTTCAACGGCCTGTCACGCATCAACGGCGGCATAGCCTCGCTCACTATCGCCCACGTCTCGAAGGGCTCTGATGCCGAGAAGCCGTTCGGTAGCGTGTTCTGGCACAACCGCCCACGTAGAACATGGAACGTGCAGCGGGTGCAAGAGGAGGAATCGGACGAGGCTGATATCGGGCTGTACTGTCGCAAGGTCAATGACGGGCGCAAACCCCAACCCTTCGCCATTCGGTTGACGTTCGAGGGTACTGCTGGCCCGGTGCGCGTGATGCGAGGCGACCTGGGGGCGGTGCCAGAACTGGCGGCGAAGCGAGGTCTGCGTGAGCGGGTGCGGGAGGCGCTGCGGCGCGGCCCGCTCACCGTTGCGCAGATCGCGGCGGGCGTGGGCGGCGGCGTCGCTCCTGGCACTATCGGGGACATTTGCCGCCGCTATCCGGCGCAGTTTGTCCGGGTGGACAGCGGCGGGCGTGGGGTAGAGGCGCGTTGGGCGCTGCTGGCGAAGAGCGAATCAAGCGCAGCGTCGCGGACAGGCGGAACGAACGTCCCGGTAGAAGTGGAGATGGAACTGCCATGGTGAAGCGCGGGCGCAGCGCCGGGCCGGTGCGAGCCGGAGCGCCGCGGCACGGTAGCGCGCTGGAGGAGGCGCTCCTGCTGCAACTCCTCGCGGAGGCGGCGCACACCCCGCCGCTCCGCGAGTACCGCTTCGCCCCACCTCGCCGTTGGCGGTTCGACCTGGCTTGGCCGCCGCGCTGGCTGGCTGTGGAGGTTGAGGGAGGCACGTGGAGCGCGGGCCGGCATACACGCGCGGCGGGCTACCGCGCCGATGTGGAGAAGTACAACGCGGCGGCGCTGGCCGGATGGACGGTGCTACGGGTGACGGCGGACATGGTACGGGACGGTACGGGGGCTGCACTGGTGGCAGCGGCGCTGGCAGCGTGCCCGATCCGCGCCCTTCCGTGGCTGGAATCGCAGCAGGAGGCGACCGATGCAGACGGAACGGCTTGAGGTGCCAGCGGTTGGCGGCTGGGTGGAGCTACTCGACACGCTGCCGGGAGGCCCGCCGCCCGCGATGGACCTGGCGGTGGTGCGCAACGCGCGGGTGAGCTACGGGCGCGACGTGACCGATGTCGCCCGTGACCGCAAGCTGCTGGCCTACTTGTGGAGCCATGGTCACGGCACGCCGTTCGAGGCGGCGGTCTTCCGCTTCCGGTTGTGCGTGCCGGTGGTGGTGTGGTGGCACCTGGTTCGCCACCGCATCGCCTCCTTCAACCTCCAATCCGGGCGCTACACCGAGTACCGCGAGCGCGCCTATCACCCGCGCGCCTGGCGGATGCAGGACGACCGCAACCGCCAAGGTAGCGCCGGGGAGATCGAGGGGGCAGCCGCCACTCTGCTCGCCGGCCTGTGGGCGGAGCACCTGGCCACCTCGTTCGAGCGCTATCACGAGGCGCTGGCGCTGGGGGTGGCGCGCGAGCAGGCGCGGTTGTTTCTACCCGCCTTCGCCTTGATGGAGACCGGCATCATCACGATCAACGCCCGCTCCCTGATCAACCTGCTCGCGCAGCGCTGCGCGCCGGAGGCGCAGGCGGAAACGCGGGCGGTTGCGGGGGCGCTGCGGGTGCTGTTTGTGACGGCGATGCCATGGACGGCGGCGGCGGTTGGCGTCGCCGAAGAACGGGAGGATTGATGATGCCTGCTCGCTCGGAACGGATCGCGGTCCCCTATATCCATCCCGGTGGAGTGGAGGCGGATTACAAGGCCGATATCGCCCGGCCATATGCGGAAGGGTTGGCCTCAGCATCGACGCTGGCGCGGCTGCGAGCATTCGTGGCCCGTTACGGAGAGCTAACGGCGGACGCGCAGGCGGTCGTCGCCGGGATGGAGCAACCGGCGTTCAGGGAGTGGCGGGCCGGGTTGCAGCAGGAACGTGCCAATGTGTTCGCTGGCCACGCGTTCAACGAACGCTACGGGGCGTTACTCATGCCGAAGGTGTTGATGGCGATCACGCTCCTCGCCGCGCGCTGGGGCGTACCGGAAGGCGCGGCACTCAACCGGCTCTGCCAGTTGGGCGGTGTGGTGCGGCGTGATGGCCGGCTGGTGATCACGCCCGCCGGCCGCCGCATGATCTGACGTTGGTGCATAGGTGTCAGCAGGAGGTGAGCGATGGCGACACGGGCGCGTGAGCGAAGCACCATACCGGAACGGGCCGGCACCCGGCTCGACCACCGCTTCACCGAGGCGGTGTACGGCACTGGGCGGCGCGGGCGCACGCAGCACGGCAGCTACGACCGCCGCCAGCGGGTGTATCAGTGCGGCGGCGAGCTATCCAACTTCATCTACTGGCGGGAGCGGCTGGTGAGCTTCGACCTGGAGGTGTGGCGGGCGGTGTGGGACCGGGCCGACCGGCTCGAGGTGATCGACCACGAGCGTAACGAGTGTTACGCCCTCGATGTGGAGGCGGCGATTACCGCCGGGCGGATGTATGACGCCGGGCTGGGACCGCGCTTCGGCGTGCCGCTCGACCTATGGACGCGGCTCGACGCCGCGGGCAACCGCCTGCCGCCGCGCATGAAGTAGTGTCGTCCACTTCATAGAATGGCCACAGGAAGGGTAGGAGGGGTGAGTGATGGCGATGCAGGAACGGCTGTGCGCCCGCTGCGGGGCGGCGCTAACCGAGGAAGCGACGATATACGACAGCGTGCGGGCGCTGCATGTGACCGGCGGGGTGCGGGCGGTGGTGGTGCGGCTTGTGCCGCGCTGCGCCGCTCGGCGTGATTGCAACAACCGCGTGCAACGGGTAGCGCTGGCTGAGCTCACGGCGGGGCGGCGGAACTAACCGCCGCCCCGATGCGAACCGCGAAGGAGACGGCGATGACGCGAGATGTTATGAGCGAGATCGTCACGGCGGGCGACGAGGGTGGTGATGAGTGCACTGCCCGCGACCTGCGGGCGGAGGTAGAGGCCATCGAGCAGCAGGTCGCGGGGATGACGGCGGCGAACGCCGAGGCGGTGCGGGCGGGCGGCGCGCCGCCCTATCCCGACTGGTGGCTGGAGGGACTGGTGACGGCGGCGGCGCACTGCCGCGCCCGGCTGGCGGCGGAAGGCGGCGCGGTCGCGGGAGACGGATGGGAGGAACCGGCATGAACACGACCGTGATGTTTTCGAGGGCGGCCGACGACTGGACCACCCCGCGCGAGTTGTTCGCGCTGCTCGACCGCGAGTTCCGGTTCACCCTCGACGTTGCTGCCTCGCCCGATAACGCCCTCTGTGCCCGCTACTACACCCGCGAGCGCAGCGCGCTGGACCCGAGCCGCTGCTGGCGTGACGCCGCTGGGCCGGCGTGGTGTAACCCACCCTACGGCCGGCAGATTGGGGCGTGGACCGCGCGGGCGGTGCTCGAGGCGCGGCAGTGCGCGGCAACGGTGGTGCTGTTGCTGCCCGCGCGTACGGATACGGCCTGGTGGCAGGACAACGTGATGGCGTACGCCGATGAGATCCGGCTGCTGCGCGGGCGGCTCGTATTCGGCGGCGCGGCGGCAGGCGCACCCTTCCCAAGCGCGATTGCCGTGTTCCGGCCGGGCGCGGGCCAGCATCCGCCACGCATCGGCGGCTGGAACTGGCAAGCTGCCTCTGCCAGTCCGCCGCTGGCCCGGCCGGTTGACTGGCACGCACCGGAGCGCTGCGATGCTGAGCGTACAGGCGAGCAACGGAAATGAAGGAGGAGACAACATGGCCCGGACGGACCTACCCCGCGCGGCGCGGCAGATTTCGCCGCACAAACCCGGCAAGCGCGCGACCGATGCGTTTGACGTAAGCCATCTACCGCCGGACCGGGGTTGTACGGTTTCACCGCGCTGTATCGTGTGCCCGCTGCCGATCTGTAAGGATGAGCTACCAAAGATGACGCCGCGCATGATTCGCGTTGCCCTCGAGACGGCGGCGCTGGTGAATGGTGGCGTACCGGTGGCTAAGGTGGCGCGGCAACAGTGCGTCAGCCCGCAGGTGGTGTATTACCGGCTGGCGCGGGCGGAGGAGATCAAGCGGGCGGTCGCGAACGCCTCTCCGTGCCGGGTCCAGCATATGGAGTAGTGTTGAACTATACAACGTTGCTAGAATGCGGACAGCGCAGGACGGGAGGGGCACGGTGGCGCTGGAAATCCGGTATGTGGCGCTGGCGACGGTCGCGCTCTGGGACCAGAATCCGAAGCGGCATGACATGGGGGCGATTACCGATAGCATCAGGCGTTACGGGTTCCGCGATGCGCCGATCTATGACGCCACCCTAGGGGCGCTGGTGGCTGGGAACGGACGGACGGTGGCGCTGCGCGATATGGAGCGGGCTGGGCTGCCGCCGCCTGCCGGGGTGCGGCTGGACGCGGACGGCGGCTGGCTCGTACCGGTGCAGGTCGGCGTGGATGCCGCTTCCGCGTCTGGCGGTGACCTATCGCTGTTTGACATGGCCCGGCTGTGGGACCGGGAGATGTACACCGCGCAGCTAGAGGCGCTGGCGGCCGAGGATGCGCTACCGGTGAGTGTGGACGGGGACGACCTGGCAGCGCTGCTCAACGCGATGGTGCTGGCGGGTGAGACCGATTCTGAGCCGGTGCCGGTCGATGGCCATGGTGAACTAGCACAAGGGTTTCGCGTGCGGGTCGGGCGGCTGGCGGCCTTTGAGGATGTGGTCGCGGGAGTGCGAGCGACGCTAGATGAGCATCCGGAATGGGAGGCGGACATTGCTCCCTAGGCTGCAACTACTCGCGTCGTACGCCTATCTCCGCGATGAGGGCGGACGCCCCGCGCGGGAGTTTCGCGAGAACATCCTGGCGCTGGCACCGTACGTCGATGTGATGGTCGATTCCGGCGCATACACGGTCGCGACGACCAAACGCCGGGCGGCCTTGGGGCTACCAGCGCGCAGGGGGCCGCCGATTACGCTCTCCGCATACATCGCGTTTTGCCGCGCCATCCACGGACGCGTGTGGCAGTACCTGGCCTTGGATGTGATCGGCGACCGCCCGGCGACCTCAGAAAATCTCCGTCAGATGGTGGCCGCTGGGCTCTACCCGATGCCGGTCGTTACCACTACCACCGACCTTGCCGAGGTGCCAGCCATGGTGGCGATCAACCCCTGGCTGTGTGTGGCTGGCGGGCCGGTGATGACCCATCGCTGGTGCTGCCGCCGCTATCACGAGGTCTATGAGGCTAGCGGAAGACAGGCGCAGATCCACGCCCTCGGCTTCGTCCGCTGGCCTGACATCGCGCGCCTGCCGCTGCGCTCCGGCGACAGCTCGAGCTGGCAGAAAGGTAAGCAGTACGGCGCGCTGACCATCTTCGACGACTGGCGCGGCACGCGCGGTTGTACACTCCCGCAACTGCGCCGCTGGGCCAGCACCGGCGACCGGCGGGCGGATCCCTTCCTCGGCTGTGCCGCCGAGATGGGTGTAGGCGATGCCGCACTGCTTGCGCCAGCGGCCTGGCGCACGACCACCGGGGTGGCATCAGTCCTGTCGGTCTACGGCACGTTGCGGATGGGGGAAGCGATGGCTGGGCGGGGTGTGGGCAGCTTCATCGTGAACACCAATAACGCCAATTTAGGCCATCTTTTGATGGCTGTGGCTGGGTACGGTCGTGGACGGGATGCCTACCCGGCATCGGTGGCGATGTGGCAGGAGTTGCAGGCGCTCCACGGGCAGCCAGAACGCTACCGGGCACGGGCGGTGGACCTGGTGCGTGCCCGGACTGCCTGGCAGTCGCCGGTGCTGGTGGAGCCGATGGAGGAGGCAATCGCGCGATGACCGTACAAACCGCGGGCCGGGCGGTGGGGCTGGTATCAGGCGGGCTCGATAGCGTGACGCTGGCGTATCTGCTGGCACGCGAGGACGGCTACAGCGGCGAGCGGCTGCATCTACTCAGCATCGATTACGGCCAGCGCCACCGGCGCGAGCTTCAGGCGGCGGCGCGTTGCGCGCGGGCGCTGGGCGCACGCCACACGGTACTCTACCTGCGCGGCCTACGTGCGCTGCTGCACGGCTCCGCGCTCACCGATGGTGGCCGGTCGGTACCTGACGGTCACTACACCGAAGCCAGCATGAGCGCCACGGTGGTGCCCAACCGCAACGCCATCCTTCTGGCGTTGGCCTACGGGGCAGCGGTGGCGGATGGCGCGGAGCGGGTCGCGACCGCCGTTCATGCCGGCGACCACGCGGTGTACCCCGATTGCCGGCCGGCGTTTCTAGAGGCGTTCGGGGCGATGGCGCGGTTGGCAACCGAGGGCTTCGCTCACCCGCACCTGGCGCTGTACACGCCGTTCGCGCGCCTCGCGAAGGCCGAGATCGTGGCGCGGGGCGCAGCTCTGGGTGTGCCGTTCGCGGACACCTGGTCCTGCTACCGGGGCGGGGCGCGGCACTGCGGGCGCTGCGCAACCTGCGTGGAACGGGCCGAGGCCTTCCACCGCGCTGGTGTGGCGGATCTGACTCGCTACGACGACCCGGCGTACTGGCGCACGGCGGTAGAGGAAGCGCGCGTATGACCTATCAGATCGCCAAGGCGTTCTCGTTCTCCGCCTCACATCACCTCGCGGGATTGCCGGACGGCCATCCCTGTGCGCGGCTGCACGGGCATAAGTACCGGGTCGAGATTGTATTGGAAGCCGATACGCTGGATGCGACCGGCTTTGTGGTGGATTACGGCGCGCTGCGCCCGGCGATCACGGCAATCACCGATGCCTGCGACCACCGCCATCTCAATGAGGTGGTAGACGGCAGCCCGACCGCCGAACATCTGGCGCGCTGGATATTCGACCGCACCGCACCGCTCCATCCGGAACTGGCGGCGGTGCGGGTGAGCGAGACGGAGGGCACATGGGCGGAGTACCGGCCATCCCCACGACACCGTTAGATGCGGTGGCCGCGAGCCGCGACCTGACCGTGGCGGAGATGTTCGCCTCGATGCAAGGCGAAGGACCGAGCGCGGGCCGGCCGACCGTGTTCCTGCGGCTGGGCGGCTGCAACCTGACCTGTGCGTGGTGCGACAGCGCCTACACGTGGGATGGGAAGCGCTTCGACCTGCGCGCGGAACTGCGGCGGATGACCGCCGCCGAGGTGATCGCTGAGGTTGAGCGGCTGGCTGGGGAGCACATCCGCCGTCTGACCATCACCGGTGGCGAGCCGCTGTTGCAGGGTGGACGGCTGGTGCCGGTGCTGCGCTGGGCGCGCGCTCAGCGCTTCACCATCGAGGTTGAGACCAACGGCACGCTGACGCCACCGCCCGACGCGGACTCGTGGATCGACGAGTACCGCGTCAGCCCGAAGCTGGCACACGCCGGTATACCAGATGGCCGCCGGCTCCGTCTGGCGGCACTGCGGCGCTTCGTGGAGATGCCAGCAGCGCGGGCAATCTTCAAGGTCGTCGTCCGCTATGCGGATGACCTGGCCGAGGTCGCGCGCCTGTGCGCGGCGGCCGGCATCGCGCCGGGCCGCGTCTGGGTGATGGCGGAGGGGATAGACGCCGCCGGGCAGATCATCGGGATGCGAGCGATGGCCGACGCGGCGCTGGCGGCGGGCTACAACCTCTCGCCCCGTCTGCATGTGTTGATCTGGGAGGACCGCCGTGGTGTATGACGCCGGTGACGAGGAACGGGCGTGCCGCTCCACCGACCGCCGAAGCAGCCTAGAGCAGGCGTGCCGGCTGATTCTGCGCGCCATCGGCGATGACCCAAGCCGCGAGGGGCTGCGCGATACCCCTCGGCGGTTTGCCGATGCCTGGCTGGCGTTCGCTGATTTCGACCCTGGGCGGCTCGCCACCAGTTTCGACCGGGTAGATAGCGACCAGATGGTGATCGTGCGTGGGGTGCGGGTGTGGAGCTTCTGCGAGCATCACTTGTTGCCGTTCTGGTGCGACGTCGCCATTGGCTACCTCCCGGCGGCGCGCGTGTTGGGGCTGTCCAAGTTCGTGCGGATAGCGCAGGCGCACGCCCACCGCCTTCAGACGCAAGAGCGGCTGGTGGCCGGGATCGCGGACGACATCTGCCGCCTGTCCGGCAGCGCGGATGTGGCAGTGGTGGCGGATGGTGAGCACCTGTGTATGACGATGCGGGGTGTACGGACACCGGGCCGGATGACCACATCCGTGATGCGCGGGGCATTTCGCGCTGACGGCCCGGCCCGTGCCGAGTTCCTGCGCCTGGAGCGCCAGCCCATCACCGACCGTTAGGAGCACGCGCCATGACGGCCAGCCCGGAGCCGCAGTCCATTCCGCCGTTTACCGTGCTCGACAGCCGTCAGGGGTACTGGCAGCAGCGGCGGCGGGCCTGGTTGGCGCTCGGCATCCAACCCGATCTCGGGCGGCCGAACACCATGATCTTCGCCAAGGAGCGCACCGCCGCGCACGGTCTGCACTTCTATCGTAAGCAGTCGCACGATGGGGACCGCACCGCCCCCCCGGAGCCGCGCGCCGCCTGGCGCGGCACGTCCGCCTTTGACCCGGTGCTCTGTGAACTGGCGTACCGCTGGTTTTGCCCGCCGGGCGGGGCGGTGCTCGACCCGTTCGCGGGCGGTGCGGTGCGCGGGGCCGTGGCGGCGGCGCTCGGGTATGCCTACACCGGCATCGACCTGCGCGCCGAGCAGATCACCGCCAACCGCGCGCAGTGGCAGGACATCGCCCCGCGCCTCCCCGACGCACCCGCGCCGGCCTGGCATACCGGCGATAGCGCCGCGCTGCTCGCAGACCCGGCGCTACGGCATCCAAATGGCTACGACCTGCTGTTCTCCTGCCCGCCGTACGCCGGCCTTGAGCGGTACTCGGACGACCCGCGCGACCTGTCCACCATGCCGTACGACCGCTTCCTGGCGGCCTACCGCGAGATCATCAGCCGCGCCAGCACCCTGCTCGCGCCCGACCGCTTTGCCGTCTGGGCGGTGAGCGAGGTGCGCGACCAGCGCACCGGCCTCTACCGGGGCCTGGTGCCGGAGACGGTGCGCGCCTTCGGTGATGTTGGGCTGGACTACTACAACGAGGCGGTGCTGGTGAAGCACGCCGGCAGCCTACCGGTGCGCGCGCCGCTGATGTTCCGGGCGGCGCGCAAGCTTGGCCGCCAGCATCAGCAGGTACTCGTGTTCGTGAACGGTGACCCGCGCCGCGCGACGGAGGCGTGTCGGGCAGACGTGGCTGCACCGGTGTGGGCCGGGGGAGCGGGTCATGCGTGAGAGCGAGGGTGAGACCGGAGGAACGCAGCCATGGGACCGCCAGCCCGGTGAGTCGATGCGTTGGTTTGTCCGGTTTGAGAGCTTCCGCCTGGCCGGACCGCGCCGGGCGCTGCTGCCGGTAGTGAACACCGAACGCAGCGCTGCGCGAAAGGGCGCGCTGCGTTCGGTGCCGCCGTCCTGGCGGGGCGCGGTGGCGCGCTGGAACTGGCGGGCGCGGGCGGAGGCATGGGACGCACAGCAGATTGCCGAGGCGCGGGTGGCGGACGCCGAGGAACGCCAGCGAGCGCGGGAGGAGCACCTGACGCTGCTGCGCGCCTACCGGGCGAAGGTGGCACGCGGCATTCTGAGGATTGACCCGGAAGCGGACAAGCTGTGGTGGCGGAGCGCCACCGAGGCGCTGGCGATGCTGGGGCGGGAGTTCCGGGCGCTGTACGACGAGGAGCCGGTACGGCGGGCAGAACTGACCGGCCCGGACGGCGCGCCGCTAATCCCGCTGGCGGCGCTGGCGGCACTGGCCGAGGCGACCCGCACGTCTGAGCCCGAACAGGATGGGCCGGAGGATTGGTCATGAGCGCACACGCGGTGCCAGTGCTGACACCGGTGGAGGTACGGGCGCTGCATGACGATCCGGTGAAGTACGCCCGCCATCTGCTAGGGCTGGACCTGTGGGATGGCCAGCGGGCGATTCTCCGAGCCGTGGCCGTGCACCCACGGGTGGCGGTCAAGGCGTGTCACGCCTCTGGGAAGACCTTACTGGCGGCGGCGGCGGGCCTCTGGTGGCTGGCGCGCTACCCGGATGCCAAGGTGATCACCACTGCGCCCACCTGGACGCAGGTCCAGAAGCTGTTGTGGGCGGAGATACGGTCGCTGGCGCGCAGGTGCGATCTGGGCGCATGGAAGCTCAACGAGACGGAACTACGCGCCGGGCCGGGGCGGTTCATGCTCGGGCTGTCCACGACCGAAAGCAGCCGCTTTCAGGGCTTCCACGGCGGCCATGTGTTGCTGATCGTCGATGAAGCACCGGGCGTGCGTCCGGCGATTTACGAGGCGATTGAGGGTATCCGCGCCGGCGGGCAGGTGCACGTACTGATGCTGGGCAACCCGACGGTGCCATCCGGGCCGTTCTATCACGCGTTCGCCCAGCCGGGACTTTGGCGGACGTTCACGATCTCCGCCTTTCGCACACCCAACCTGTTGGGGAGCGATGGCGCGCCGCTCACGATTGCGGACCTGGAGCGGCTGGCGGCGGAGCAGCCGGAGGCGCTGGACCACAACGTCCGCCCCTATCTCACCTCACGCCGGTGGGTGTGGGAGAAGTGGCGGGAGTGGGGGGCGGACCATCCGTTGTGGCAGGCGCGGGTGCTCGGGCAGTTTCCGCACCAAAGCCAAACCGCGCTCTACGCCCTTGCCTGGCTGGAGGAGGCCCGAAACGCGACCGCTGCCGATGACGGCACCGCACCCGTGGAGGTGGGGGTGGACGTGGCCGGTCCCGGCGAGGATGAGACGGCGCTGTGCATCCGCGCCGGTGATGCCATCCTCAGCCTTCAGGCGTGGAAGGGGATCGATGCGCGCGGGGCGGTGCTGGCCGCACTCGCCCCGTATCGCGAACGGTTGGGGCCGGGGTCGGTACGGGTGGATGAGGTCGGGATGGGCTACTACTTCGCCCGTCACCTGGCCGACGCGCTGGGGGCGGAGCGCGTCGCCGGCGTCAACGTCGGTACCGCACCACTGGACCGGGAACGGTTCGCCGACCGCAAAGCCGAGGTGTATTGGGCGCTGCGCGACCGGCTGGCGGCCGGGGAGCTATGCGGCTTGACCGACGCCACCGCCTACGCGCAGGCGGCCGATGTGCAGTACCGCCACGACCCGCGCGGGCGGGTGGTGATCGAGAGCAAAGGCGAGGTCCGCCGGCGCACCGGCGCATCGCCTGACCGGCTGGAGGCGGTGATCCTGGCGTTCGCGCCCGCCGTCCGCCCGCCCTCGACCGCGCTGCTGACCGGCGCGCTCACGCGAACGCTCGTGCGGCAACCGGCGGTGGCCAGCGACCCACGCGGAATGGCGTACGGATAGGAGGCAGCGATGGTGGCGCGCGACTGGCCAGACAGCGACCCGAGCGCCGAGCGGCTGGCGGCGGCGGTGGCCGTACTGAAGGCGGCACCCGCAGCGAGTAATCTGCTCTCCGGCGGGCGGGCGGCGGGCGCGGCCAAGCGTCGCCGCGACCCGTACCGGGCCGGTTATATCGAGGGACGGCTGATTGAGCCGCCGCTGCCGCCGGAGCGGCTCTTGGCGCTGGCCGAGGAGAATGCGGTGCACGGCCCGTGCATCGTGGCGAAAGCGTACGACGCCGTGGGCCGGGGTTGGACGCTAGAGCCGGAGGACAATGGCGCGGTAGGGCAGGGAGTGACGGTTGCCAGCGCCGCCGAGGAGACGGCGCGGCTCGCTGCCCGCCTGGAGGCGCTCACGCCAGACCTGTCGTTCACCGAGCTGCTGTTTCAGGCAGCGTATGAGCGCGAGGCGGTGGGCTGGGCGGCGTGGGAGGTGGTGCGCGGGGCAGATGGGCAGATCGGCGCGCTCTACCCGCTGCCGGCGCACACCTTGCGCGCGTGCTCCGACCCGGACGTGTGGTGCCAGCGCGTCCTCGGCTCTGGGGACAGCCGCTACTTCGCCGTGTTCGGGACCGAACGGGTGATTGACCCGGACACCGGTCGGGATGCCCCAACGCTCGATGCCGAGGCGCGCGCATCGGAGATTCTGCTGTTTCGCGGCTACAGTGCCCGCTCCCGGCATTACGGCGTACCGTTATGGATCAACGCCGCGCCCGCTATCGCCGAGCTTTCGGCAATCCGCGAGTATAACGTCTCGTGGTTTGCCTCCGGCGGCATGACCGACAAACTGTTGCACGTGTCTGCGGCAGACCCGGCGACCGCCGCGACCATCAGCGCTGCCATCCGCGAGCAGTTTCAGCAGGCGAAGGGTATCGGCCACACCACTGTGTTCACGGCAGGCACGCCGGACGTCAGTGTCGGTGTGACGTTTCTGGCACCGGGGGCGGGTGGGCAGGCCGGGCGGCGGGAGGGGCAGTTCATCGACCGGCGCGATGCGCTGATCAAGGAAATCCTGATGGCGCACTCGGTGCCGCCCTACCGTATCGGCTGGGCGGAGATGGGTGCGCTTGGTGGCAACGCCGCCCGTGAGATGCTGCGCTCCTACGCGCAGAACGCGGTGCTGCCACTACAGACGATGATGGCTGACCGGCTCAATCAAACGCTGTTCGGCCCGCAGGGCTTCAACCTGACGGGCTTCCGCTGGCGCTTTGTGCCGCTGGCCTGGGACGAGACCGAGTTCAACCTAGAGATGGCGGTGCGGGCGGTGGAGGCCGGCATCCTGTCGCCCAACGAGGGCCGGCGGCTACTGGGCATGGAGACGGTAGATGAGCCGGCGATGGGCCGGCATTACCGTCAAGGCACGCCGGTCGGTGAGAGCGGCGGTGAGGTAGCGCTACGGGCGGCGCAGGGTGCCGAGCCGGCACGGCCGGATGCGCTGGAGGTGCTCACTGAGTTTCGGGATGCATTGCAGGCGGTGGTAGGTAGCGAGGACGGGTCTGGGCTTGAGATCGAGAAGTTCAACCCGTACCACGACAGTCGCGGACGCTTCACCACCGGGCAGGGTGCGGCCTCGGTGACGCTGCGCCCGTACAGCGACGGTCAGAAAGAGCGGATCGCCACATCGACCGGCGCGGGTGGACTGGTACCGGATGTCGACATGCCGCTGCCGCAACCAACGATGGTGAGCCGCGTCTCCGTGCCTGATACGGACGTGCATGAGCGTATCCGAAACATGTTCGGGCGGGACCTCACGGACGGCGAAATCGCCGGGCTGACCGGCGCGCCGGATGGGGCACTTGTGTCTATCCATCCCCTTGAGGGCAATAGGTTGGCGATGAAGGCGGAGCACCCGCACGTCGTTCAAATGATCCGCATCGTTGAGCGTACGAGTGACGGTCTCGTCTTACACAATGAATCGTTCTTCGCGGACGCTGGCGCGCCTGACGGCTTTGGCACGCGGGCGCTGGCAACACAGGTGGCCACGGCGCAGCGGCTGGGCGTACGCCGCATGGAAACCAACGCTGCGCGCGGCAAAGGGATGAATGGTTACTATACGTGGCCATGCCTCGGGTACGACACCGCAATACCACTAACCAGCCTCAAACGTGGCGCGGTGAAGAGTCTACCACCGTCGCTCAGTAACGCGACACGACTGCATGAGGTGATGACGTCGGCGGATGGACGCGCCTGGTGGAAGCAATGGGGTGTCGGGCTGCATATGGAGTTTGACCTGACGCCGGGGTCTGCCGCTGCGCTGCGGCTGGCAGCCTATCTACGCGAGAAGGGCATCACGAAAGCATCGAGCGGTGGGCCGTACGCGCACGCGCGTGACACCGCCATCATCCTCACAGACGCGGATGAGGCGCTCCTGGATCGCATCGCGGAGAGGATTCCCTGGCAATGACGGCAGGGTATCAGGCGGCGGTGGGGCCGTGGGTGCGGACGCGCGAGCGGCGGTTGCTGTGGGCGGCGCTGGGGGCGTTGCATGTGCTGACGCGCGCCAAACCGGATGCGCCCCGCATCGCCTCCTGGGTGGACCGGCTGGCGACGGCGGCGTCCGCGCCGGTGCTGGCGGTGGACTGGCAGGCGTACTACCGCGCCCATGTGGCTATCCGGACGGGCGCGGGTGGGGGTAGTGCAGACGTCGCGTTGCAGAAGGCGGACTTTCCACCGGAGCTCGCGCCGTTACCTGATGACGTACTGGCGGCAACAGCCGCGGTGGTCGGGCTGATGCCGGGGGTATGGACTGACGCCGCACTGGCGGTCAGCGACACAGCGCAGCGCACGATTGACCCAGCGCGGGTGCGGGCGCTGATGCTCTCACCCGAGGTCATGGCGCATGTGCGGGCGATTGCGCCCAATCTACGGGCGGCACTGCGGCAGGTGATGGAGCAGGCGTACGCCAGCGGTGGCGGGCCGCAGGGGTTTGAACGGGCAATCCGGGCGGCCTGGCCGGAGGTCGCCCGGCGGCGGGCCAATATGATCGCCCGGACGGAGTGGGCGCGGGCGGCCTCGGCGGCGACGCTGGCCGGATATCAGGATGCCGGGATCACGCACGCCGTCTGGATTACCCTTGGCGACGGACGGGTGTGTCCCGTCTGCCGGGGCAACGCCGCGCAGGGGCTCGTCGAGGTTGGGCGAGCCTTTGGGGGGCATGTCAAACACCCGCCGCAGCATCCGCTGTGCCGGTGCTCCATCGCCTCGGCGTATCTCCCCGTCACGCCGGAGCAGTTCCCCGATGACGGCTTCACCGATGCGAAAGCGGCGGAGCGGTGGGCGCTCACCAAGTACCCAGACACCGTGTTCGACTTCGCGGGCGTGCATATCGACGCGCTGAACCCGACGTTACGGCAACTCGACCGGCTGATGCAGGAGTTCCCGCAGGTGGCGGCGCGGCTACAGTACGTGGGCACGTATAGCACGGCCCCGGCGGGCGTTACAGTGCATCCGTTCAGTAGCTCGGAGTATGCGCATGCGATGGGTCATGCATCCGGCAGCGTACGGGACTGGATTGCGCTCAACCGGAACCGGTACGGCGACCCCGCAGCCCTACGAGCATCACTGGTCACCGGCCGGCTGAGGGCACCCGGCGAAACGGTGGCACACTTCGCTGAGGGGCCGGGCGGCATTGAGTACCTGATCACGCATGAGTTCGGTCACCTGGTTGAAAGCTACCTCCGGTCACGCACCAACGATGTCTTCGGCCCTGCGCTGCGAGCGAGCGGCTTCGGCGGAGTGATGAGCACGCATCACCGGGTGATGGCTCGCAGTCAGGGCGGAAGGATCAGCCGCTACGCCGCGAGAAGCAAACGAGAGACGTTCGCCGAGGCGTTCGCCGCCCATTACCATGGGGCTCCATCCGTCCAGCAGCGCGCCATCGTCAAACGGCTCCGCTTCTGGGTGACGCTGGCGACCGGGCCAACAGTGCGGCCACATGGTGCTGTGCCGATGTTCGCCGATCTACCTAACGCCGAGAAGGCGCAGGCGCTTCGATTGTTGCAGCGTATGGCGCGGCTGCTCGACATCGACCCCAAGGAGGTGTAGCGATGACACTGACGGCCGCCCCGCTTTGTCACACCTGTGTGCATCGGCGAACGATGCGCCGCGGCCACGTCGCGGACTGGCGGTGTACGGCGTTCCCGGACGGCATCCCGGAGGCGATTCTCAACGGCGAAGCGGACCACCGCCAGCCGTTCCCGAACGACCGGGGGATTCGCTATCAGATGGCGGACTGGGCGAAGAACCGGCTCAAGGAGCAGCGCTAACGGGAGCCGCGGGGGGTGGGATGGTGGCGCGGACAACGGACGGGCAGACGGCGGAGGTCGCGGCGGCGTTGGAGGAGGCGCTGGCAGCGGCGCGCGACATCGGGCTGGTGACGGCGGAGGCGGTGGGTACGGGCGATGGACTCGCCGTCGTGCGGGCGCAGATCGGTGAGGTGCGCGTCTACGTGGAGGTGGATGCGGACGGCGACGCCGGCACACTGGCAATCCTGGACGCCGAGGGCGGCGTCGCCGTGCCGGAAGGGACCGCGTTTACGGGTGGCACACCGGCCGGCCCAGCGGTGGAGCAGGCGATCCTGGCGTACGCGGCGGGGTTGGGCGGGAACGGAGCCGCTGACGACGCCGGTGAAGCATGGTTGACCGTCGAGCGGCATGTGCGGCAGGAATGGCAGAAGAAGGTCACCGCGCCGTTCGTGCGCGACGCCGCTGCAATCGCGCAGGGCACCGCTGCGCTCGACGGGGTGATGAAGGCCTCGCCAGACAAGAAGACCGCCTCGGCCTATAAACGTCAGGTCATGACGGCGCTCGCCAAGCGGATCGCGGGCGACCCGGATATCCTGGCGCTAGCCGGTATCTCGGGTCTTGCTAAGACGTTTGGTTCGACTCCAGCACAGCAGGTCGCAGCCGGGCTGGTGAAACAGTGGGCGTACACCTCTGCCGACGCTACCCCGTTGTCGCTGGCGCTGCAGAAGGCAGCGGCAGCCGAGTTCCGGATCAGGAACACGCATCAACCCTGGGAGGGGCAGAGTAACTCCACCACGAAAGACACGGACACGCTCTACGCACAGCACGAGAAGGGTCTGCGTAAGTTCCTGCGGGCGATGCACGATGAGACGCAGGCGTATTTCAAGAAGCGTGGCATCACGAGCGTGGTGGTGTACCGAGGCGCACGCCTCAGCGGCATCGCAGGCGGTATGAACGTGCACAACGTCAAACTTCAGCCGATGTCCTCCTTCTCCTACCGCTACGACACGGCGCGAGGGTTTGCTGGCTCATCGTACGGGGATATGAAGACGACGGTGATGATGGCGCGAGTGCCGGTCGGGCGGATCATCGGCAGTTTCCGCACCGGGTTTGGCTGCGCCAACGAGCAGGAACTGGTCGTATTGGGCGGGCAGACGCGCGGCTGGGTGAATGCGGGTAATATAAAATGGGATACGGCGGCGTATCTTGCGGATATCGCCGGTAAGAAGGTGCCAAAGAAGGCGCTATGGACGGTGCGAAAGGTGGCCGAGATCAACGTGGACGCCGACGTTCGTAACGCCGATTGGACCAAGCAGAGTTGGGACTTGCCGGAGGACGGCGGCAGCGCCGCGCTCGACCGCTGGCAGAAGGACAGCGGCATCAGCCGGGAGGCGTTTGAATCGTTGCCCGTGTGGACGCTGACGCGGGGCAAGGACCGGCGCGGCGTGCCGCCGGTGGCGGAGGGCGACGAGGAGCCTGAGCCGGACGCGGACGTTGCCAAGGCGCTGGAGCGGTACGCGGTGGTGAAGGCGGAGGCGGCGCAGCGCTACACACTGGGCGTCGCCTATCCGGCGGCGGAAGTGGACGGCCACGGCGACTATACCAGCCGCGATGACCTGGAACGTGCTGCCTGGACCTTCCTGGCACGGGCGCGCAGGGCCGGCGTGATGCACGAGGACGGTACTGACGACGCCGGCACGGTCGTCGAAAGCTACATCTACCGCGGACCGTTGTGGAAGGCGGCGGGGCAGACGATCCGCGATGGCGACTGGCTGGTGGGGGTCGTGTGGGATGGGCCGACCTGGCAACGGATTCAGGCGGGGGAACTGACCGGCTTCTCGATTCAGGGAATGGCGCAAGGGGTGGGCGAGACGGTACAGGAGGAGGCATGAGCGCCTATATCGATGAGCGATGCGCGCAGCCGCCACGCGCTGCGCGCCTACTGTATCGAGTGCGCGCCTACCGCGACGCCGGGGGTGAGCTGGGGTTAGAGGTGCAGATCAAATGCCGTCACTGCGGTGAGGTTGCCGCCCGGCGATATCTACCGTCGCGGATGTTGCGGGCCGCCCCCGCGCCGTCTAGAGTAGTGATACATACTACATTGAGCGCCACAGCGCCAACGGAGGCGGCCGATGAAACTCACGGCGCTTGACATCGAGCGCGTGGATGCGGTGGATAAGCCCGCCACCGGGCGGCGGTTCGTGCTGATCAAGGCGGCGGAGTCCGAGGCCGCCAGCAGCGCCGCTCCAGAGCCGGTCGAGCGGGCCGCGCCACAGGTGGGTGCGGTGCTAGCGGCGGCGCGGGCGGTACTGGCGGCGTGCGCCGGGGCGGAACTATCGCCGGAGCAGCAGAAAGCGCTGGCGTCGCTGGCGGCGGCGCTCGGTGAGCAGCCGGCCGCGACGCGGGCCGCTGATGATGCCGTCGCTAAGGCAGCCGACGACGACGACGACAATGCTGTCGCTGCGGCTGACGAAGGGGCGCTTGACACCGACCTAACAGCGCTCGGGCGGGCGGTGGCCGGCGCTATGGCCCCGTACTTCACCGCTTTGCACGACGCGCTGACGGGGCTCACCCCGGCCAAAGGCGTGGCAAAGGCGGCGCTACCGCCCTCCCGGCAGATGATGCCGGTGAACAAGGGCACCGACGGCCTCACGCTGGGCGACGGCCTGTTCGCCGACGTCGTGTTCGGGCAGGCACACTAGACCTGTCCGGTCCCGGTTCTGTGAGCGCCAGTGCGGCGGAGACCGCCCGAGCGCCCGACCTCAGGAGAGGAGGCGCTCACCCATGCTCACAGTGAAACAGTGGATCGAGAAGGCATCGTGGACAACGCCGGACATCACCGCCCCCACCGGCGGCGGCTTGCTCAACGCGCAGCAGGTCAAGGAGTTCTTCCGCGTCGCGATTGAGGCCGCGCCGCTGCTCAAGCAGGTGCGCTCGGAGTTCATCGGCAGCCCGAAGGCCGAGGTGCCGCGCATCGCCTTTGGCTCGCGCATCCTGCGGCCCGGCACCGAGGGGGCGCGGCTGGGCGATTCCGACCGGATCAAGCCAACCTCCGGGTTGGTAACGCTCAGCACGGTGCTGTTCAAAGGCGAGGTGCCGGTCTCCGACGAGTTGTTTGAGGACAACGTCGAAGGCGACGCCGTAGCTGACACGATCATGGCGATGGTGGCGGCAGCGATTGGTCGTGACCTGGAGGAGATCGCGCTGAAAAGCGATCTGGCGCGCACCGGCACGGATACCGGCTACACCGCGACCTTTGATCAGTTTGACGGAGTGATCAAGCAGCTTCAGTCCGGCCTACCCGGCGGGCAGAAGCTCGACGCCACGGCTACGACCACGGCCACAGCGCTGTTCGGCAACATGCTGACGGCGCTGGCCCCGCGCTACCGCCAGAACTACGCCGGGTTGCGGTTTTACGTCCCGTTCACGGTGATGGACATCTATCAGGGCGAGGTGGCCGGGCGGGGTACACCGCTGGGCGACGCCTACATCACGAATAACACCGCTTCGCAACTCGCCTTTCGGGGCATCCCGGTGGTGCCGGTGCCGATGCTCTCTGGCACCGATGAGATCAACGCCGGCGCGGTCAACTACAGCCAGATGGCGATCCTGATCGACCCGCAGAACATCATCGCCGGCTATCACCGGCGGGTGCGGGTGGAGCGCTACCGCGACCCACGCGAGGGGCTGACCTCGTTCCTACCGACGGTGCGCTTTGACGTGAAGGTGGCCAATCCGGATCAGGGTGTGTTCGCCTACAACTTCAGCCCGTAAGCCACGACGGCACCAAGGAGCGAGGCATGCAGCTTCGGATTCCCGAGGGCGGGCTGGCGGTGGATGGGCTGGCATGGCCGGGCAGGGCGGTCGTGATGGTCACCGACCGGCATTGGCAGGCGGCGCTGCTGGCGGCGGGGGCAACCGCGCCGGCTGCGGGCAAGCCGCCGGCTTCGTCCGTACCCATGCCAGCGCCGGAGGCGGCGAGCGGGGTGGCTGGCTCCCGGCGCAGGCGCGGCGTGCCCGACGCCTAACCAGCAGGGCGGAGCGGTATGATGCTGGCGACGCTGGCGGCGGTCAAGGTCAAGCTCGACATTCCGGCCTCAGACACGAGCCGCGACAGCGCGATCACGGCCACGGTCAACGCCGCGAATGCCTGGGCGCTAGCGCAGACCCGCTATGACCTCACCGGCGGTACTTACACCCATTACGACCGCAGCGTGCCGCCGCTCGTTCCGTACGCGCTGCCGCTGCGGCCGCTTGCAGCGGTGAGCGCGGCCCACGTCTCGACGGACGGTGGCATCACCTGGTCGGCGCTCAGCGCGACCGTGCTGGACGCGGCGGGCGGCCTCATCGCACTCGGGTTAGATCAGGCGGCGAGCGGCTGGGACTGGCCGCCGTCACCGGCGGAGCCGCCATGGGCGCGCTGGCGCTACCCGGCGGACCGGGTGCTGCCGTACGTGCGCATCACCTATACCACGACCGCCTATAGCCCGCCGGCAGACATAACCGATGCCGTCACCGCGCTGGCAGCGTACTGGTACGACCGGCACGGCGCGGGGGCGGCGCAATCGCAGAGTTTCGCCGGGCAGAGCACGACCTGGAGCATGGAGGCGGTGCCGCCCTGGGTGCGGGCAGCGGTCGTCCGCCATCTGGCATTACCGTGCTATCGCACGGTGGTTGTAGAGCGCGCATTCTTGCCTTGGGCTGGTGTGGGAGAACGTCGAGGGCGGGGCAGCAGTGCTGGACCCAGTGCTACCCCGGCGGCTGCTGGAGCGCACCACCGGCAGCACCCGCTACGTAGCGGCGCACCGCCCGTACGTTCCCGGAACGGACACGCGGATCGACCCACCCGCCACGGTGCCGGCGGTGTTCCTGCGGTTGCCGATCAGCGGCATCGAGGTGGTGCGTGACCGCTCGGCGCGTGCGGACCACCTGGCCAAGCTCAAGCGACTCGACGGTTGCGCACTCGACGTGCACGTCGAGGAGGAGTAGGTAGCCGGGCCGGAATGTGTACCCGGCCCTGACGAAGGAGCGACGCGATGGTGCGCAAAATCACTGCTGGTGGCACGGCAGCGCACGTGCAATACACGGAGGTCATGCTAATCCCCGATGAGGCAGGCCCTGCGGTGACGGTAGCGGCAACGCTCACGGTCCAGCCGTTCGGCGAGATGTATCTGGTGGTCGATGAGGGTGGGGATGAAGAGCCGGTGTATGAGTCTGCCGGGCCGGTGACGTGCCCCGACGGGATGACGCACCTCATTCGGCAGTTGACCGCTGACGGGTATAGCAATGCCTACCTGTGTGCGGCGGTGATGGCGGCCGCCGGGGTGTTCATGGCGGCGACGGTGGATCGTGCACCGCTGGTCGACACCGGGCGGACACAGTAGTAAGAGCGGCAACGAGCGAGGAGACACGGCCATGGCGACACACAGTGCGACGCAGGCGGAGATGTTCCCGGTGGGGCCGGTGGCGCTGGATGAGGTGGAGGTCGCGTGCATCGATGAGGTGGGGCGGAACGCCCCGCCGGCCTTGCTGGCATCGGTTCGCCAGTACGGGTTACAGGTACCGTTGGTCCTGCTCCGGAACGGCGGTCGTTACGCGGTGATCGATGGACGGCGACGATTGTGGTGCGCCCGCGAGGTGGGATTGGCACGGGTGCTGGCGGTGGTGCGGGAGCCGTCCCCGACCGGGGATGGTAGTCACGCAGCGCTAACCGTGGTGCTCCATAGTACCCGCTCCGCCAACCGGGCAGCAGAACTGGATGCGCTGCGGCGGCTGCGGCAGGCGGGCATGGATGAGGCGCTGATTGCCACCGCCACCGGCCTAGCCCGCGCGCAGGTGCGCGGGCGGCTGACGCTGGCCGACGCCCTCCATCCGGCGCTTAGGGATGCGCTCGACACCGGCACGGTCGCAGCATCGGTGGTGGAAGCGGCGGGTAAACTCCATGCCGCCGATCAGGAGGCGCTGGCGGCGACGCTTGCCGCGCGGGGCAAGCTCACCGCCGAGGATGTGCACGCCGTCCGCACCGTCGCTCGGGACACAGCGGCGGCAGCTGTGGCGATGGCCCTGCCGGGGCTGGAGCCGGGGTGTTGGACCGTACCCACGGCTGCGGTATGGCGCAATGGCGGGTGCACGTCACGGAATTGCTGGGCGCGGCCTGGCTGGCGAATCCCGGCGCTGGAGGCGTGTGCTCCCCTACGGCGCGCCGTTGCGGCGGCGCAGGATGCGCTTATGCGCTCCGACATCGCGCAGTGGGCTGGCCGTGGGCCTTGAGCGGGTGCGGCGTCCGTCTCGCTCTCATCCCCACGCGCCGTACTGGTCTGTTTTAGCGTCACACACTACACCAGCGCTCATGGCGACGTCGAAACGCGGTACCGGCGAAGGTGGCATCCGCCGGCGAGCGGACGGCTCATGGGAGGGGCGGGTGCGCCGGCCGGACGGCCGCAGGCACAGCGTCTACGGGCGCACGCGCGCCGAGACGGCACGGAAGCTGGCCGTGGCGATCCGAGATCGGGACAGCCACGCGCCTCCATCGGCAACGATGACGCTGGCAGCCTTCCTCACTCGCTGGTTGCGTGAGGACGCCACACCGCGGCTGCGCCCGCGGACCGCAGAGCGGTACGCGCTGGATGTGAAGCGGGCGTCCAAGGCTATCTTGCGGGGTTGACCGCGAGCGGACTGGCACCAGCTACGGTGCGGCACGTGCGGGCCGTGTTGCGGGCGGCGTTGGCGAAGGCGGCGATCTGGGGGTTGGTGGCAACCAACGTTGCTGCCGCCGGCGAGTGACCGTCCACCGGTTGCCCGAACGGGATATGCCGCCGGTGACGGTGGCGATGGTTGGGCGGATACGCGCGGCCTTTGCCGGGAATGTACTGGAACCGCTCGTAACGGTGGCGCTGCTGACGGGGTTGCGGCAGGGGGAACCGCTGGGGTTGCGTTGGGCGCACGTCGAGGCAAGCGATAATGGTTGGGCGCTGCGCGTGGTGGAGCAGGTGCAGCGCACCCACGAAGGCCGGGTGATCAGCCCGCCCAAGGCCGCCCGCTCGCGGCGATTGGTGCCGCTGATCGCGCCTGCCGTCGCTGCCTTGGAGTGTCAGCGGGCGCAGACGGCGCGGCAGCGGGTGCTGGCCGGAAACCGCTGGCATGACAAGGACATCGTATTCACCTCGGCGGTAGGCACCTCATGGGAGGGGTCGAATGCTAGTCAGCGCTTTCGGGCGGCGATGCGGGCGGCGGGCCTCCCCTGCCGTTTTCACGACCTGCGTCACGGCGCCGCCTCGCTGCTGCTGGCGCAGCGCGTGTCTGCCCGCATGGTGATGGAGCTCTTGGGCCACACTCAGATCACGCTGACGCTGGGGACGTACTCCCACATCCTACCGCAGCTCTCCTGCGAGACAGCGGAGAAGATGAACGCCATCCTGACGGGCGGGCGCTGATGGTGGGAGCGCGGTAGCTGTCAGGGCCGCCTGCTGCCGGCGTCCGTATCGCGGTAGCGGTCACGGTAGCTGTCAAATTCCCTCCAACACAGGGAAAACCGCCCTCATGGGGCGGTTCTCAGATTCAACATCGGGTACCCCCGGCAGGACTCGAACCTGCGACCAACGGATTAGAAGATAGGGTTTGACCGTCCGCTGTGGTCCCTGGCTGTCCGGTTACGGTGCCCTTTTGAATCTGATTTGCTGGTTTCAGGGGTCACGACGTCTCGTGCCGTCCGGTGGTGTCCGGGCTCGGTTGGGGTCAGCGTTGGGGTCAAATTGGGGTCAGGTTGCTGGCTTCAGCGCGGCGCTTGCGTGAGGCGCGCTGGCGACAGGCGGTTCCGCAGAATCGCATTTGACCCTTGCCCGATGCGTCCACCCACTCGGCGCAGCCGGGCCCCTCGCACTGTCGGTACGTGCGCCGGCCGCTCGCCTCGAACCAGAGTTCCAGGTAAGCCACTGACAGCAGGTCCCGTGCAACCAGCCGGCCGACCATCTGGCCGGGCACCTCCGGCGTGCGCAACGGCATGAGTTGTGGCGACACCGTGTTCTGCAACGCCTTGTTCAACGTCTCCGCAAACCAGTACCTGGCTACCGCGAGAACATCCCCTTTTCGAATCTCCGAGTACAGGGTGCGGCGGCCGCGTGGAAATTGTCCGTCAAGCAACGCGAGACCCGTTGTAACGCGCCATCCGTCTGCCCAGGCAAAGCCCACTGACGGACCCGATTCGTTCCAGAAGAACCATTGGCCGAGCACCCCGCTGTCTCCACGCTCGATGGCGTCCCGGATGGAGACCAGCCGCCCGACCTCTGCGATGGCATCCATCCACATGCTGAGCGACTCACCACCCCGCATTGGACCGGGGGTACCAGGGAGGACGTCGCCGGCACCGAGCAGGCCGTAACGGTTCGCAAACTCGATGATCTTGCGCTTGATCAGGTCGAGGCGTTCATCGGAGGTGGAGAGCGCCTCCTTCAAACGCTCGGCGTCGAGGTCACCGTGCGCATCGGTCACCTTCACGCCGGCCCGACCGGGCGGGTACTTGCGGTAGAGGTTCCAGAGTGCACGATGCACTGGGTTATAGCCGTCGGCCCAGCGTCTCAACGGGGCGTACCCGCGGGCCTCGAACGTGGCTCCAATGACTCCGCCGCTCTCCTTCTCCACAAGGAATGGCCCCTGCTTAGGCTCGTAGCCTCTTGACCATCGGCGTTCAGCACCGTCCGGCGGGGTGTACCACTCATAGCCGTCGCTCGCGACCTGCCATGGCGTAAACCACGGGCCAAGCTCAAGATCGCTCAGCGGCCTCTGCTTTTCGACTACTGCGGGGTCTTCTCGCATTACAGCCTCCTGTCACAGCTATGTCACGGGAGAGAGGGTACCAAACGTATCCGGACGCCAGCACACTGATCCTGACACCCCAATCCCATGCCAATCGGAGGCGAAGGACGATGGACGGAACCGGAATGATCAGCGTGGCCGAGGCAGGGAAGCGGCTCTACGGATGCAGCCGAGCGGAGTCGTATGAGAAGTACCGCCGTGGCGAAATCCCCGGTGTCCGGGTTGGGCGCCGGATCTATGTGCCGGTGCCCGCCATCGAGCGGTTGCTCCACGAGCAGTCAGAAGCGGCCCTGGCGGCGCTGGAGGAGCGGCGCGCTGCCCGGCTCCGGCACGGGTAGTTCACCCTCAGGGAGGTGGCCCGCCATGGAAGACACCAACGCCCCGGAGGCAACCGGGGCGCAGGCGCACGGCGATGATCGATCTAGTCCACAGGTAGATTATCACACCGCCCGCGAGGCGGCGCACCACTACCGCGAACGCGGCTGGCGGCCCATCCCGCTGCCGGCCGGCTCGAAGAAGCCCACCACGCCGCGCTGGCAGCATCTGAGCCTCTCCGCTTCGGAACTCGACCGCTGCTTCCCGACCGGCGCCAATATCGGCATCCTGCTCGGTGAGCCTTCCGGCGGCCTCGTGGACGTCGATCTGGACTGTGCCGAAGCTGTGGCGGCAGCGGCGGCGCTGCTCCCGCCCACAGACATGATCTCCGGCCGTGGCCGCAATCCGCGCTCACACTACTGGTATGTGGTAGACGCGCCGCCGGCGAAGGCAAGCACGAAGTGGGTCGATCCCACGGCCACCGGCGCCAATGCCACACTGGTGGAGCTGCGCAGTTCCGGAGGCCAGACGTGCGTGCCTCCATCCGTCGTCA
>CAUJGQ010000164.1 GCA_963170165.1 Chloroflexota bacterium
TTGGCGCAGCCCTGGCAATCGGCGCAGGCCATGCCCTTCTCGCCTGCGGGTTTGGCGGCGACTTGGGCTTTGGTCTCAGCCGAGGCTTTGGTCTGCCAGATGGACGGATACGAGGCCGGCTTCTGATTCTTGTTCATACGCGCCCAGTATTCAGGACCAGGACCGGCGAAGCTGAGCGAGGCGAGGCTGGCGAAGGCAGCGGCGGCGAAGAGAAGTTTGGCAGCTTTCATGGAGTGAGTGAGTTTGGGTTTCTTTGAACCGTGCGGGTTGCTCGGTTGTCTACCAGTCATACACCCGGGGACCGGGTAACACTCAGGTTATCTGGCAAATTGGCGTGAGGGATCAGGTCGGTAGGATGTATTACCCGTAGCACTCTCGATGAATACTTTCCGTGATAACCCCTCTGAAACCCTGCAGGAGCCTCACAACTTGAGGTTTCGCAGACGTAGGGCATTGACGATGACTGAGACGCTGCTGAAGGCCATCGCGAGTCCCGCGATCATCGGGTTCAGCAGGGTGCCAAAGAACGGGTATAGCGCCCCTGCGGCAATTGGGACACCGAGGGCATTGTAGATAAAGGCGAAGAACAGGTTCTGCCGGATGTTGCTCATCGTGGCGCGGGAAAGGTGGATCGCCTTGGCAATACCTCGGAGGTCACCCTTCACCAAGGTCACGCCTGCGCTCTCCATCGCCACGTCAGTGCCCGTGCCCATGGCGATGCCAACATCAGCGGCGGCAAGCGCGGGAGCATCGTTGATTCCGTCGCCAGCCATCGCCACCCGGGAACCATCAGCCTGTAGCTTACGGACGAGCTGGATCTTGTCGGCAGGCTCAACCTCCGCCTCGAATTGATCGAGACCGAGCTGGCGTGCGACGGTGGTGGCGGTGGGCCGGTTGTCGCCGGTCGCCATGATCAGCTTCACGCCGAGAGCATGAAGTTGGGCGATGGCCTCGGGCGTAGAGTCCTTGATTGGGTCGGCCACTGCCAGCAGCCCGGCAGCAGTGCCATCGACGGCGGCAAAGAGGACGGTTTTGCCCTGCGTTTGCAGCGCAGTCGCGCGTTCGATGAGCGCGGGTGGCGTGGTAACGCCCTCGTCGGCGAGAAACTTGAGTTTTCCCACAAGCACGGTCCGACCGTTCACACGGGCGGCAACGCCACCTGCGGTCACAGAGCGAAAATCCGTGGTGGCCGGGAGTATGAGATTCCGAGCCTCTGCACCACGCACCACCGCGGCCGCCAGCGGGTGCTCGGAGGCGCGTTCAACAGCTGCGGCCAGCGTGAGCAGGCCAGCCTCGTCAACGATTCCGGCGGCAATAACATCTGTGAGCGCCGGCCTGCCCTCGGTAAGGGTGCCGGTCTTGTCCACGATGAGTGACGTGACCTTGCCCAGGAGCTCGAGCGATTCGGCGTTCTTCACCAGCACGCCCACCTGGGCCCCGCGTCCGACGCCGACCATGATGGACATAGGAGTGGCGAGTCCGAGGGCACAGGGGCAGGCAATGATCAACACCGCAACCGCGTTGACGATGGCATAGGCCAGCCGCGGCTCCGGGCCGGCGAAAAACCAGATCAGAAACGTCCCGACAGCGATGGCCAGCACAGCCGGCACGAAGATGGCCGAGACCCGGTCAACCAGGCCTTGGATCGGCGCGCGGCTGCGCTGGGCCTCCGCGACCATTTTCACGATGCGCGCGAGGAGAGAGTCCGCGCCGACCTTGTCCGCCAGGAAAATGAACCCACCCGTGGCATTGACGGTGCCGCCGGTAACGCGGTCGCCGGGTTTCTTTTCGACGGGCAGGGATTCGCCGGTGATCATGGATTCATCGACCGAGGAGGAGCCCTCCTCGATGACGCCGTCAACCGGCACCTTGGCGCCGGGGCGCACCCGGATCCGGTCGCCGGCGTGAACATCAGCGAGAGGGATTTCCGTCTCGCCTGTCCCATCGACGCGAATGGCGGTCGGCGGGGCAAGGTTGAGCAGGGCTTTAATGGCGCTGGAGGCCTGAGCGCGGGCGCGCAGCTCCAGCACCTGTCCGACCAGCACGAGCACGACGATGACGGCGGCCGCTTCGAAATAGAGGTCCACTCCACCATGGACCTTCATGGCATCCGGAAACCACCCAGGCAGGAAGAACGCGACGAGGCTGTAGAGCCACGCGGAGCCGACGCCGAGCGCGATTAAGGTGAACATGTTCCAGTGGCCGGAGCGCAAGGATTTTGCCCCGCGCACGAAGAACGGCCAGCCCGCCCAGAGAACGACCGGGGTGGATAGCAGTAGCTGCATCCAGCGGCTCAGGCTTCCGTTGGCCAAATGGCTGTAGGCCGGGATCAGGTGGGCCATGGCGATCACGAATACCGGCAGGGTCAGAGCGGCGCCGACCCACAGCCGGCGCGTCATGTCCTGCAGTTCGGCATTCTCCTCGCCGGCATCGTCGGCCTGGAGGGTCTTCGGCTCAAGCGCCATGCCGCAGATCGGGCAGTCGCCGGGGCGGTCTTGCTCGATCTGCGGGTGCATCGGGCAGGTATAGATTGCCTTGCCGGCGGCGGGTGCCACCCAGGCAGGATTGCGTTCAAGGGCCATGCCGCACTTCGGGCAGTCGCCCGGCTTGTCGCTCACCACTCCCTCGCACATCGGGCAGTAGTATTTTGCATCCTTCGCGGGTTGGACGCTCATGTCGTGATGATGATGGTCGCCGTGTTGATGGGAGTGGGAGTCTTTCATAGGAGGGTCAGTTTGAGGTTGGGCGACGGCCCCGAAGAGCGCGTTTGTAGTCCCATAGGGCAAGGGCCAGCAGGGCGTTGGTGTCGAGGCTGGGGCAGCGATACCCGCTTTGGCAGCGGCAAGAGCGGTTGCAGCCGCAGGGCGGAACGGCGTTTTTGGCGGATGCTTTGGGCATGGGATGAAATGGGTTTCATCCCGGAGACGGAGCCCACCGGAGAATCTTACAGCGTGTGGCTAGGATTCGTCCCGCTCGGGACAGTCGCAGTCGAGGCAGGCACCGTCGGAGCAATCGCCACAGAAGGTCTCAAGCCGCGCGCGCAGGTCCTTGCGGGCGCGGTGCAGGGTGACGCTGGCGTTGTTCGCGGTCATTCTTAGCGCTTTGGCTGCAGTCTGCACGGACTCCCCGTTCAGGTCCACGCGGCGCAGCAGCTCGGCGTGCTGGGGCTTGAGGGTGTCGACCACGCCGGCGAGGCAGCCACAGAGCTGTGGTTCCCAACCCTTCGGCGCGGCGGCGATGTCCTCGCCGAGGGTGGCGATCATTTCGCCGAGCGCATCGTGTCGCCGGCGAACCGAGCCGCGGGCGCGGTAGTGGTCCACGACGGCGTTGCGCAACAGCTGGTAGAACCAGGCGGTGAGCTTGGCGTCGTCTTTCAGTTCACCGGCGCTCTGGAGTGCCTTGAGGAGGCCATTCTGGAGTATGTCCTCCGCCTCGGCCTCGCTGCCGACGCGCGCCGCGAGGAATGCCTTGAAGGCGTTCCGGTGGGCGTTGAGTTCGGCGGCGAGCTGGTCGGGACGGCGGGCCATGTTTTCAGCATACACCCGGGAACCCAGATGACAATCACGCCATTGACGGCCTGCGAAAGTGTCCTGATTCCGGACTCAGTGCTGGTGCTTGGAAGGGTTGGCCTTGGGCTTGGCGGCCTCGTCGAGTTTGGGGAGATACTCCGCGGGCTCGGCCTTGAAATCATCGAGGCAGCTCTCGCAGCAGAAGCGAACGAGACGGTCGGGTTTACCCTTCTCCCGATAAATGCGGTCGATGGTCTCGCCCATGCTTCCGCCGAACTCTTCGTCGGAGACAAGACAGGTCTTGAGCGGATAGGATTCCCGGGCCTTGGCGAGCCAGGCGGCGTCGTGCTCGGTCGGAGCGACCAGGCCGGAGGAGGCGGGTGAGGGCTTTTTGGCGTGATCTTTACCGTCGTGGGCAAAGGCGACAGAGCCGGCGGCAAGGCCGGCGACGAGAGAGAGGAGTGGGAGGAGTTTGTGGTGGATTTTCATGGTGAAAAGCGGCGGAGGTGACAGTTGCGGATTGGTCGATCAGTGGGGGTCGTTTTTCCAGGTGATCTCCTGCGTGAGTTCATCGAGCAGGCTTTGCGGCCGGTCACCGCGCGTGAAGCGGTCGCGATGACGCTCGAACATCTGGACGCACATGGGGCAGCAAAGCGCGAAGCGCCGGCCCTCGTGATAGAGATGGGCGAAGCCGGCGGCGCCTTCGGTCGATTTGCCGCAGACGATGCAGGTCTCATCACTGGAGGGATCAGCGCTCATGTAACGGGCTGGGGTTCGGGCGCCATGGACGTGACCGGTGGTGGCGAGGTTGGGCCGGACAGGCCGCGCTGGCGCCAGAGGAAGAAGATCGCCGGGTAAACGAGCAGCTCCATCAGGACCGAGGTGCCGACGCCGCCGACCATGGGGGCGGCGATGCGTTTCATCACGTCGGCGCCGGTCCCGGTGCTCCACAGGATGGGCACAAGGCCGATGAAGGTGGTCGCGGCGGTCATGATCTTCGGGCGCACGCGGCGCACGGCGCCGTGGTAGATGGCCTCGCGCAGGTCGGCCGTGGTCCGCATGCGGCCGTCGCGCTTGGCGTCGTCGTAGGCGAGGTCGAGGTAGAGCAGCATCACCATGCCCGTTTCCGCGTCCAAGCCGGCGAGGGCGATGATGCCGACCCAGACGGCGACGCTCATGTTGTAATCGAGCAGGTGCAGCATCCAGAACGCGCCCACGAGCGAGAACGGCACGGCTAGGAAGACGATGCCCGTCTTGATGTAAGAACCGGTGCTGAGGAAGATGAGCAGGGCGACGATGGCCAGCGTCACGGGCACGATGATGAGCAGGCGTTGCGAGGCCCGCTCCATGTATTCGAACTGGCCGCTCCAGAAGATGCTGTAGCCGGTGGGCACCTTGAGTTCGCCCGTCTCGATGGCGCGGTCCACGGTTTGTTTGGCGAGCCGGACATAGCGGCCGATGTCCACGCCCTGCACGTCCACATAGATCCAGGCGTTGGGCACGGCTGCTTCGCTTTTCACGCCCATCGGGGCGGCGACGACCCGGACGTCGGCGAGTTGGCGGAGCGGGATCTGGGCCATACGCGCGGGAGCACCGGCATCACCCATGCCGGCAGCACTGTTGGTGCCGCCCATCTTGACCGGGATGACGATATCACGGAGCGCCTCGAGGTTTTCGCGGTAGTCGCGGTCGTAACGGAGAATGACGCCATAGCGTTCCAAGCCCTCCACGGTGGTGGTCAGCGGCATGCCGCCGAGTGCGACCTGGAGGACCTCCTGCACGTCGCCGACGGTCAGACCGTAGCGGGTGATGGCGTCGCGGTTGATGTCGAACTCGACGTAGTTGCCGCCCATCACGCGCTCGGCGAACACGCTGCCGGTGCCGGGCACGCCGTGGATGACGGCCTCGATCTGACCGGCAATGCGTTCGAGTTCCTTGAGGTCGGGGCCGGCGACCTTGATGCCGATGGGGGTCTTAATACCGGTGGCGAGCATGTCGATGCGCGTCCGGATGGGCATCGTCCAGGCGTTGGTGAGCCCGGGGATCTGCACGGCGGAATTGAGGGCGTCGGTGAGTTCGGCCACCGTGCGACGGCGGTGGGCGACGACCTTTCCTTCGGCGTCGAGGATATCGATCTCGGGCCACTCCTTCTCGGGCCGGAGCATGATCGTGGTCTCGATCATGTCCATGGGCGCGGGATCTGTCGCCGTTTCGGCGCGGCCGACCTTGCCGAAGACGTGATGCACTTCGGGGAAGGTGCGGATGATGGCGTCGGTCTGCTGAAGGATTTCCTTCGCCTTGGTGGGGGAGATGCCGGGGAAGGTCGTCGGCATATAGAGGAGGTCGCCCTCGTAGAGCGGAGGCATGAACTCCGAGCCGAGATTCTGATAGGGGAACGCCGGATTCAACTTGGCGGCCAGTTCCTTTGCTTTGCCTTCGGGCAACGGCTGCACGATCCAGGCATTCCAGGGGAAGAATACCCAGACCACCAGCACGGCGGCCACCACGACCACGGTCTTGCGCCAGTTGATCACAAAATCGATGAACGGATGATACACCGCGATCAGGAAGCGGTTGAGGGGATTCTTTTCCTCGGGCTTCAGCTTGCCGCGGATGAACAGGCCGGCGAGAACCGGCGCCAGCGTGATCGCGAGAAATGCGGCCGCGGTCATCGAATACGTCTTGGTGAACGCCAGCGGGCGGAACAGTCGGCCTTCCTGATTCTCCAGCGCGAAGACGGGAAGAAACGCCACAGTCACGACGATCAGCGCGAAGAAGATCGTGGGCCCGACCTCGACGGCGGCTTCGCGAATCACCTCCCAGTGCGGTTTGCGTCCGGCGTTTTGCTCCAGATGCTTGTGGGTGTTCTCGACCAGGATGATGACGCCGTCCACCAGCACGCCAATGGCGATGGCGATGCCACCCAGGGACATGATGTTCGAGCTGATGCCCTGCAGGTGCATGATGATGAAAGCCGCGAGCACCGAGATGGGCAGGATGATGATCGGAATGAGGGCCGTGCGCAGATGCATCAGGAAAATGATGATGACCAGCGCCACGACGATGCTCTCCTCGACCAGCGTGCCGGTGAGGGTGGCGACCGAGCGGTCAATGAGCGCGGTGCGATCATAGGCGACGGTGTAGGTAACGCCCTCAGGCAGGCTTTTCATCGCCTGGTCGAGCCGGGCTTTCACCGCGGAGATGACCTCGCGGGTGTCCACGCCGTAGCGGACGACGACAATGCCGCCGACGGTCTCGCCCTCGCCGTTGAGTTCGGCAATGCCGCGGCGCATGTCCGGGCCGAGCTGGACGTTGGCGACGTCGCCCAACTGGATCGGCGTGCCGCCCGGGCCGCGGCCGACCGCGATCTTGCGAAAATCCTCGACGCCCTGCGCGTAGCCGCGGACGCGAAGGATGAACTCCTTCTCCGCCATTTCCATCGAGCGTCCGCCGACCTCGGCATTGCTCCGCTCGACGGCCATCGCGATGTCGCTGATCGAAAGGTTGTAGGCGTGCAGCCGGTGCGGATCGACGGTGATCTGGTATTGCTTCACGAAGCCGCCGACCGAGGCGACCTCGGCCACGCCCTCGACACTCGCGAGCTGGTAGCGGATGAACCAGTCCTGCATGGAGCGCAGCTCGGCGAGATCATGCTTCGGCGAGTTGAGCGCATACATGAAAGCCCAGCCGACGCCGGTGGCGTCGGGACCGAGCCGCGGGGTGACATTCTTCGGCAGATCGGCGGAGAGACCGCTCAGGTATTCGAGCACACGGCTGCGCGCCCAATACGGGTCCGTGCCATCGTCGAAAATGACATAGACGAAGGAGTAGCCGTAGAAGGAGTAGCCGCGCACGACCTTGGCCGCGGGCACCGAGAGCATCTTGGTCGTGATCGGGTAGGTGACCTGGTCCTGCACGATCTGCGGGGCCTGGCCGGGCCACTCGGTGTAGATGATGACCTGCGTGTCGGAGAGATCGGGAATCGCGTCGAGCGGGATCCGCTTCAGCGCGTAGATGCCGCCCAGCACGAGGGCCGCGGTGCCGATCAGAACCAGAAACCGGTTCTTGAGGGAGAAATCGATGATGGCCTTGAGCATGGCGGGGGGCGGATGGTTACTGGGAGTGATCGCAGGCGGCGGCTTGGGCTGTGGTGTGGCCGGCGCAGCAGCCACCGGCTGGTGCGGCCGATGCGCTGTTCAGTGCGACCAGGTAGGTGGCGACATCCAGCGCAGGATGACCGGCCGGGAGCGAGGTCATGCCGCCGTGGCCGCTGTGTGGGTCGGTCTTGGTCGGAGCGGCGTCGAGTTCGTCGCCGCAGGTCAGCATGCCGGAGCCGAAGAACGGGTTTTTCAGGATGCCGTCGCGCTGCAGCCAGCGTCCTTCGCCGATCTTTGGGGCCATCGGGCACTGGAAAAGATGCAGGCCCTCGCGGTGGTGGATGTGTTGCGCCCGGACCAGATCGGCCACGGCCGTGCTGAAGGGAGCGAATTCCTGCTGGGCTGATTCCAGATCCGAGGGGCTGGGCGGGCCTGACTTGAATGACGCCAACGGGCCATGGGCGGCGTGGGCGTCGGTCTGGAAATAGACGTCGAGGGCGGCGGTGATGACGGGAAGCTGCTTGCGATAACCCGCAAGATCGTCGGCCGCCAACGGCGTGGAGGCGTCGGCCAAGGCGAACGCGAGCTTGGTGAGGGCCGCGAGGGCGGCGGGCGGCAGGGAAGCGGCTTCGGCCGGAGTCGCGGCGGTCTTTGCAGTCATCGGTTGTAGCGGAGTGCCGGGTGCGGCCGCATCACCCTGGGCCGCCTTGAGCATTTTCTGGATCGCTTCGCGAAGCTGGCTCTCGGAATCGAGCATGAACTGCCCGGAGGTGACGATGCGCTCGCCTTCGGCCAGACCGGCGAGGACCTCGTAGCGACCGTCATGACTGCGGGCGCCGAGCGTGACCTCGCGCGGCTCGAACGTGCCGTCGGTATTGGCCAGGAAAACGGTATTGCGCTCGCCGCTGCGGAGCACAGCGATCTCGGGCACGAGCACGGCGGAATCGGCGGGTTGGACCGAGAGGCGCACATCGACAAACATGCCGGCGCGGAGTTCGCCGTCGGGATTGGGAAGCACGAGGCGTGCGGTGGCGGAGCGGGTCTGCTCCTCGATCTGAGGGAGCAACAGGGCGACCGTGGCGGGCAGGTCGCGCTCGCGACCGTAGGTGACGCGCACCGTGGCGGACTGACCGACCTGCACAAAGGGCAGGTCGTTTTCGAAAATCTGCGCCAGCACCCAGACGGAGGAGAGATCGGCGAGCCGGTAGATGCGTTCGCCGGGTTTCATCATCTGGCCCGCGACGGCCATTTTATCTATGACCACGCCGGCGGACGGCGCACGATAGAGATAGGTGCGGCTCGGCTCGCCCGAGCGCACGAGGTTGGCGATGAAATCGTCGGAGATGTCGAACAACTGAAGCCGGGCCAGCGCAGCGCGCGTGAGCGGGCCGCCTTCCGCACCCTCGGTGCGCAGGGCGACGAGGTAGTTGAGCTGGGCGTTGTAGAGATCGGGCGAGTAGATCTCGAAGAGCGGGTCGCCGGCCTGCACCGTGGTCCAGGTGGCGTTGACGTGGAGCTTCTCGATCCAGCCTTCGTATTTGGTGGTGATGTCGCGCAGGCCCTCCTCGTTGTATGCGATGGTGCCGACGTTGCGGATCTCCCGGCGGACGGGACCGCGGGTGACGAGATCGGTCTTGAGGTTCATGCGCTGGACGATGCCCGGCTCGATATGGATGACGTTGGCGGCCGAGGGCGCGCCGCCCTCCTCGTAAACCGGGACCATCTCCATGCCCATCGAGTCCTTGCCGGGGCGCGGGCTGACCTCGCCCGGGTTCATGGTGGACTGGTAGTGCTTGATCTTGCGCTCGCCGGAGGAGGCTGCGGCGGCGTTGGCGCGGATGGGCGTGAGAGCCATGCCGCAGATCGGGCAATTGCCGGGCTCCTTCTTGATGATCTGCGGGTGCATCCCGCACGTGTAGAGCTGCTCGGCGGCGATGGCCGCTACGGTAAACAGGCCGGCGAGCAGGACAACGGCAAGGAGGCGGAAGGAGAGATTGGATTTCATGGTTCCGAAGTGAAAGCGATTCAATTGGCGGTCGGGGCGGAATTGGAAAGCAGTGGAAGACCGGCCGGCCCGGCGTCGGCGGTCATGAGCAGCAGATCAGTCACCGCGGTTTCGCGCTCGCGCAGGGCGGCGAGGCGTTCGAGGCGCATGAGCGTCGCCATGTGCCGGGCGTCGGTGATCATGCCGGCCTCGCCTGCGCCGGATTGGTAGCCAGCCTCGGCGATGGCGGACATGCGGGTGAGGTTGGGCAGGGCGGTGTTGTCGATATAAGTGAGCATCCGGTCGGACTCGCGCACCATGTAAAGCATCCGGGCCAGTTCGGCGGCCATGGTAAGCTGGTCGGCGGTGACCCGGGCTGCGGCGGCGTCGCGCCTCGCCTCGGCCGCGGCGATGGTGGCGGCGATTTTCTCCCGCCAGACGGGCAGGCTGACGGTGGCGGTGGGGCGAAACATCAACGGATCGGCCTTCACGTCGGTCATCAGCCCGAGGGTAAAATCCGGCGTGCCGCTTTTGCGGGCCACGGCGACGCTGGCCACCGTCATCTCGACCATGGCGCGCATCCGCGCGAGACCGGGATTGGACGCCAGCGTGCGCTGCCAGAGTTCTTCCTCCGACGGAAGCGGGGTGACGGTCAGGGCCGCATCGGGCCAGGCCGGATCGGGATCGGTGGGCAGGAGTCCGAGGGCGGACTTGAAACGGGCGCGGGCTGCGGCGATCCGGTCGGTGATGGCTTGGTGGTGCGAGTGGTGCTCGGCGATCTGATTTTGCAGCCGCACCTGGGGCTCGAGTGAGGCCATCATCCCCGTGGTGGTGTAGCGGGCGTTGCTGAGGGCGAGACCCTGTTCGAGATTGCCGATGGCGGCTTGGTAGAGGCCGCCCGCCTCCCGGGCATAGGCGAGTTCTACCCAGGCCCGGCGCACGTCGGCGGCGGTGCGCAGAACCGTGTCGGCAAAGTTACGATAGGCGACCTCACTGCCGGCGGTCATTTCGGCGGCCATGGCGGTGCGTTTCCCTGGCGTCATGAAATCGAACATCAACCCCGGCATGAGCGTCATGAGCGTGTCGGTGATGTCGGCCTCGAAGGTGAGTTGCGGGTCGGGCAGGGCGCGGGCCGGAGCGATGGCGGCGACGGCAGCGCGCCAGTCGTGCCAGGCCGCGATGACGGCCGGATGGCGGAGCACGGCATAGCGAGCATAGTCGGTGAGCGGGGCATCGGCATCGGGCGCGGGCTGCGCCGGGCGCGAGGATGGCAATTGAAGGAGGTCTCCGGTCTGCTGAAGCCGCTCCCGGGCGGATTGCTCCTTGGGCGAGGCCGATACGCAGCCGGACAGCAGAAGCATGAAGATCACGGTGAGAACAGGTAGCACGTATCTCATGACAGGCATTTGATGGGGCGGGAGCCAGTAAGGTTGTTACGCGGGAGCGTTCGGTCGGATCGGGTCTTAATAAGAATCCAGCCGGGCGGCTGTGGCGGCGGCTGGATTGGCGGGGGTTCGGGTCGGTCAGGATTTCTTGGTCTGGCAGCCCGAGCAGGCGGTGCAGGAAGCGGCGACTTCGGCGGTGGGCTTGGCCTTGGTCTCGCCGTTGTCCTTGATCCGCCAGATGGATGGGTAGGCGGACGGCTTCTTCTGGGCGGCATTCATCCGGGCCCAGTATTCCGGACCGGGGCCCGCGAAGGTGAGCGCTGCGAGGCCGGCAAAGGCCGCGGCGGCGATCAGGAGTTTGGTGGCTTTCATGAAGATAATGGGTTTTGGTTTCGCTTAACCGTGCGGGTTGCCCGGTTGTCTTCCAGTCATACACCCGTGGGCTAGGAATCACTCAGGGTATTCGAGAAAAATTTAGCGTGAGGGATTCGATGGGATGCGGTGTATTACCCCTAGCAATCCCTATGAATACTTCCCGTGATAAGCTATCTGAGATCCTGCAAGACTGGCGGGTTAAGCCGCCGTCCGACCCCGGGTTCCGCGCTGCCGTCTGGCGGCGCATCGGGCAGCAAGGTGAAGCCACTTGGTCCGCATATCTGCGCGCTCATACCGCCGCTTGGGCGGTGGCTGCGGTCCTAACCTTTAGTGTGGCGGGTGTGGCCGGTCGCGCCCTTGCCCAGGCTCGCGTAGAGGCCGACCGCGAAACCATGGTGGTCTCCTACCTGGTGGAATTGGATCCGCGCGCGCAGGCCATCCTCAAGCAATGAAACACCTGCTGCGCACCCTGTTCGGACTAGGAGCCGCCGCCGCGGCCATCGGCTTCATGTGCTATCACCTGAACAGCGCTCCGGAGCTGCACGCGGCCGTCCGCAAGGGCGATGCCATGGCGTGGCTCCGG
>CAUJGQ010000165.1 GCA_963170165.1 Chloroflexota bacterium
CATCCTCGATGTCACGTTCGGCCTGCGTCACCTGCCATTCATCTACCTGGCAGCGCTGACCTACCTGTCGGCGCTGCGCGGTGTGCCTATCGGCGGCATCTATTACGGCCCGTTCGAGCTGCCTGACACGACCACGAACACGGTGGACTTCGTCGATCTGCGCCCGCTGCTGGACCTGACCAACTGGTACCACGCCATCCAGAGCGCCAACGACAGCGGCGACCTGCGGCGGATTGCCGGGCTGTTCAACACTAAAGACGCCCTGCCAGTCCAAACGCACGCCTCCGAAGCGGCACGCAAACTCGCGGCGGCGCTGGCGTCGGGGTTGCCGGTGGAATCCGGCATTCAAGCGGCCAGGCTACGGAAGCCCTTGGGAAAGGTGTTGCGCGACACCGCGACCCCTGCACCGCTGCGGCTAGGACTGGAGCGGCTGGCCGTGCAGGCACATCTGTGGGCGGTACCGCCCGAAAAGCTCGGCAAGCGGGAGATTGAACTTACTGAGGCGGAGCTGCATCGTCAGCTTACCCTCGCCGGCTGGTACATCACGGGCCAGGCGGTGCCCAGCGCACTCCTGCTGTTACGGGAGTGGGTAGTGAACTACGCACTGTGGAGCCTTGGGGTAACGCGCGGCTGGCTGGAGAGGCCGGCACGGAGCACCGCCGAGCGGGCAGTGCGGGTCCTGCACGAGCGCGCAAATGTCGCACCGCTATCCGGCGCGCAGCAGGGACTCGCAAATCTGTGGGAGAAGATCGCAGACGCCCGCAACGAGCTTGGCCACGTAGGTATGCGCCCTATTGAGATCACCCCGGACATAGTCAGGGCACGGGAATACCTGAAACAGTGCCAGGCGCTGCTGGATGCGGGCCCGATGCGCTTCGACACCGGAGGTAAGGGCGGCACGCTGCTCGTGAGTGCGCTGGGCAACTCACCGGGCCTGCTCTTCTCGGCGGTCTCCCTGCTCGAGCCGCGCCCGGATGAACTCATCGTGCTGGTATCCAAAGAAAGCCGCGCGAAGCTGGGGGAGGCGCTGGAGCGGTCGGGCCGTTCCGATCTGCTGGAGACCGCCGTCGTGCTGGAGATGGCCGATGCTCTTGAAGGCTACAACGAGCACAAGACGCTGATCTCCAGCACGGTCAAGGTACAACTGGCGGCGGCCTCGAACGTCGTTATCAACCTCACCGGGGGTACCACGGTGATGCAGTACGTACTGAGCAAGGTTGCTGCCGAAGCGGTCAGGCTCGGCGCTGCTCCCGTCCGGATCGCGCTGGTGGACCGCCGCCCGACAGAGGAGCAACGGGCAAATCAGTACGTCCTGGGCAAACTGATCACCATCGAAGAGACCAGCAGTGCTGAGGAGGCCAGCGATGCCGCCACCTAACACCCTCACGGTGAAGCTGTCCACGGTGACGCCCCTGTTCCTGGGCGGCGCCGAGCCGAACGAGCGGGCCGAGTTGCGTCCGCCCTCCCTCAAGGGCCTGCTGCGCTATTGGTACCGCGCCCTGGATGCTACCTACCGCGAGAACGAGCCACGCTACTTCGGCAGCCACGACGGCGCCACCGGCCAATCGCCCTGCCTGCTGCGTATCAGCAACTGGCAGGAGGGCACGGAGGAATGGGCACAAGAACGCCATCGGGAGCGATATACGCGGGGCACCGGCACGCACTCTACGAATGGGCTTATTTACCTTGGCTACACCCTGCGCATGAAGCCGAACCAGCGCAAGGCAATTCCGGCCGGGACACGCTTCGAGCTGCAGATCATTCCCCACCCCAAAAGCGATAGCGAAGAGCTCCGGCACGCATGGCTGGGAGCGCTCTGGGCGCTGGTCCACATTGGCGGCGCCGGCTCGCGCGCACGGCGCGGGTTGGGCAGCCTGCGCATCGATGGCTGGTCTGGGTGGAAGGAGGAATGCGACTACTTACCGCTGCCATGCCGGATGTCGACCCCAGTCGACTGGCGCAAGGCAACGGGCATCGCGGATGCGCGGCTTCTTCAGCGCTGGTTTGACGCTGGAAAGGCACATGATCGAACGGCACTCTCGGAAGGGCGCTTGTTCGCACTCGTTATGGACGGGTATGCCTCATGGGAAGATGCGCTCGCCGACGCTGGCTTGCGGTTACAGCGGTACCGCCAACGTGATGGTGAACGGTTGAAGGATGCTCAGCAGAGCGCTGCAACTGATTACATGGTGGTCAAGTCGCATCTCGGCCAGAGGACACCGCTGGTAACCGGACCGAGGCGCGCCGGGTTCGGCCTGCCGCTCACGTTCCGCTATGGCTCACTGGGCGGTGCCAATACGGAGTTCCGCGGAACTCTGCACGACCGCATGGCGTCTCCGCTGTTCGTCCGTGTCTTCAAGCTCGGTGACAAGTTCCATGCGGCATATATTGGGCTACCGACCCCGATGCTGCCTACCGGCGAGCGGCTGCGAGAGAAGGACGGGCAACGTGGCCTTGATTGGCATCCGGAAGCGCATGGAGTGGTGAGGGACTTCATCGATCATTTGGGCAACGATGTATTGAGGCTTGATCCATGACCGCACAACTCACCATCTACCTCGCCTTTGGTCCTGTGCAGGAGTTCCTGGCGCAGGCGCGGCGCACGCGCGACCTGTGGGCCGGCTCCTACCTGCTCTCCTTCCTGGCCGCCAGGTCGCTGGCTGCCGCCACCGGCGCGGGCGGAACTGTGGAGATGCCCGCCCTTGGCGGCAACCCCCTGTGGCAGGCGGTGAACCGCGGCTGGGACACGCTGTCCGGCGAGCAGCAAGACCTCGCTGCGCGTGTGGGTTCCGTGCCGCACATTGCCGAACTGACCGCTGCCAACGAGCAAGCGGCCTAGGCCGTGGCCGAAGCTGCCGTCTCCGGCTGGAACGCTGCCTGGCAGCAGGT
>CAUJGQ010000166.1 GCA_963170165.1 Chloroflexota bacterium
GACGCGACCGACGATGTCGTCGGACTTGACGGTGAGCAACTCCTGAAGAATGTGGGCCGCTCCGTACGCCTCCAGCGCCCAAACCTCCATCTCACCGAAGCGCTGACCGCCGAACTGTGCCTTACCCCCCAGCGGCTGCTGCGTGATAAGCGAGTACGGACCGGTGGAGCGGGCGTGGATCTTGTCCTCCACCTGGTGGACCAGCTTGAGCATGTAGATGTAGCCCACGGTCACGGGCTGGTCGTAGACCTCGCCGGTACGGCCGTCATGCACCGTCTGCTTGCCGTAGACCGGCGGCGCGATGCGGGCCCGCTCCTGGACATGATCGGCGGCTTGCACCAGCTGGGCGTAGCTCAGGCCAAGGGCGCCGACCGGGCCAAGCTCGCCGCTGGCCACCAGCTGCATCGCCGTTTGGGAGCCGTTGACCGGCACCAGGGCCGCGCCATCTACGGTTGCTACCTTCGGTGCGGACAGCAACACCGGCGGGTCTTCGACGCCGTCCAACAACTGCAGCGCCTCTGTCACCCGCGGCGCGGCGTCGGGATCTGGCAGCAGCGACTCCAACCACAGCTCCAGGCAGGCCTGGCGGGCAGCACCTTCCAACGGAGACGTCTCACCGCTGCCGAAGATGCGCTCGGGGTCATAGCCATGCTCGGCCAGCCAGTCACGGGCCGGGCCGTCGATGAAGTTCTCGTACCGCTGATCGCCGTCGGTCAACTGGGGAGCGTCGGTCAACGCTCCCGCCTGGACGGCGATCCAGGCGCGCGCCAGTGCATCCTCAATCTGGACGTCGGTTGCACCATCGAATACCGGCGTGACGGCGCGGAAGCCAAGTGTCTTGGCGGCCCAGCCGAGGTGCGTCTCCAGCACCTGGCCGACGTTCATGCGTGAAGGCACACCGATGGGGTTGAGCACGATGTCAACCGGCGTACCGTCGGCCAGGTACGGCATATCTTCCTGCGGCAGGATACGGGCAACGACACCCTTGTTGCCATGCCGGCCCGCCATCTTGTCGCCTTCCATGATCTTGCGCTTCTGCGCAATGGAGACGCGCACCAGCTTGTTCACGCCCGCCGGCAGCTCATCGTGGTCGTCGCGGTCGAAGACCTTGACGTCGATGACCTTGCCGCGCTCGCCGTGGGGCACCCGCAGAGAGGTATCCTTCACCTCGCGCGCCTTCTCGCCGAAGATGGCGCGCAGCAGCTTCTCCTCGGCGGTCAGTTCGGTCTCGCCCTTGGGCGTGATCTTGCCAACGAGGATGTCGCCCGGGCCAACCTCGGCGCCGATGCGAATGATGCCGTTCTCATCCAGGTCGCGCAGGGCGTCCTCACCGACATTGGGGATGTCGCGGGTGATTTCCTCTGGGCCAAGCTTCGTGTCGCGCGCCTCTGTCTCATGCTTCTCGATGTGGATGGAGGTGAAGATGTCTTCCTTCGCCACCCGCTCCGAGATGATGATCGCATCTTCGAAGTTGTTGCCCTCCCAGGACATGAAGGCACACAACACGCTCTGGCCCAGCGCCAGGTCACCCTGGTAGGTGGAGGAGGAGTCGGCCAGCGGGTCGCCCGCCTTCACCTGGTCGCCTTTGCGCACGATCGGCCGCTGGTTGATGCAGGTGCCCTGATTGGAACGCACGAACTTCAGCAGGGGGTACGTGACCTCCTGTCCATCCGCGTAGCGCATCCTGATCCAGCGCGCGGTTGAGGAGACGACCTCACCGTCGCGGTCGGCGACGACCACCTGGCCGGAGTCCACGGCGGTCTGCCGCTCCATGCCGGTTCCCACCAGCGGTACCTCGGGCCGCACCAGCGGCACGGCCTGGCGCTGCATGTTCGAGCCCATCAGCGCGCGGTTGGCGTCATCATGCTCCAGGAAGGGGATCAGCGCCGCCGCCACCGACACAATCTGCTTGGGCGAGACGTCAACATAGTCCACCTGGTCCGGGGGCAACTCAAGGAATTCGCTTTCCCGGCGTACCTCAACGCGCTCCTCGGTGAAGTGGCCCTGCGCGTCAAGCTTGGCGTTCGCCTGGGCAATGACGTAGCGCTCCTCCACATCGGCGGACATATAAACGATGTCGTCGTCAATGTTGGAGACGAACGGCCGCAGCGGCACTGTGGCAGCCGCGGCGGCGCCCAACAGCCCAGCCATCTCCGGCGTGATCTCATCGCCCCGCACGCCGACCTCGTCAATGTCCTCGCCCAGTTGCTGGCCCACCAGCCGTGGCGAGTCCTTGGGTAGCTCACGGATCACACGCCGGTACGGCGTCTCAATGAAGCCGTAGGGGTTGACCTTGCCATAGGAAGCCAGCGAACCGATCAGGCCGATGTTCGGCCCTTCCGGCGTCTCAATCGGGCAGATGCGGCCGTAGTGGCTGTTGTGCACGTCGCGGACATCGAAGCCGGCGCGGTCGCGGGAGAGGCCGCCAGGGCCGAGCGCGGACAGGCGACGCTTATGCGTCAGCTCGGCCAGCGGGTTGGTCTGGTCCATGAACTGCGAGAGCTGGGAGCCGCCGAAGAACTCCTTCATCGACGCCACCACCGGCCGGATGTTGATCAGCGCAGACGGGGTGGCCTGATCGGGGTCGGTGATGGTCATGCGCTCGCGCACCACGCGCTCCATACGCAGCAGGCCGATGCGGAACTGGTTCTGGATCAGCTCGCCTACGGCGCGCACACGGCGGTTGCCCAGGTGGTCGATATCGTCGCCCCGGCCGCGGCCGTTGTTGATGTGCACCATCTGCGCCACGATGCGAACCAGGTCCTCGGGACGGAGGATATGCAGCTTGATGCCCTCGTCCATCCCCAGCCGCTTGTTGAGCTTATAGCGGCCGACACGACCAAGGTCGTAGCGGCGGGGATTGAAGAACGTACCAGAGATCAGCTGGCGGGCGTTCTCCAGGGTAGGCGGGTCACCAGGGCGCAGGCGCTTGTAGAACTCAGTGATGGCGCCGCGCTTGTGCCGCTGCCCCTCAGGCAAGCCGTCCTTTTCCAGCGTCTTCTGGATGTAGCGGCGGTCGCCGTCGTCGATACCTTCAAACAGGGCCAGGATTTGCTGGTCAGTGCCCAGCGCCATCTCGTCGTCGATGTCGGGGTCGCTGTAGATGGCGCGCAGCAGTGTGGTGACGGGGATCTTGCGCTTGCGGTCCACCTTGACCGAGATGATGTCCTTGTTGGAGGTCTCGAACTCCAGCCAGGCGCCGCGGTTGGGAATCAGCTTGGCGTAGCAGAGCCCGCGGCCAGAGGCCGGGTCCGTCTCCACCGTGAAGTAGGCGCCGGGTGAACGTACGAGCTGCGAGACGACGACGCGTTCGGCGCCGTTGATCACGAACGTGCCGAAGTCGGTCATGAGCGGGAAATCGCCCATGAACAGCTCCTGCTCCTTGACCTCGCCGGTCTCCTTGATCACCAGCTCGACCCACACCCGCAACGGCGCGGAGAAGGTCATGTCCCGCTCGCGGCACTCCATCTCCGAGTACTTGGGCTCACCAAAGGAGTAGTCACCGAAGCGCAGCTCCATGCGCGTACCGGTGAAGTCGGAGATGGGGGAGATCTCGTCCAGCAACTCGCGCAGCCCTTCGCGCTTGAACCACTCGAAGGAGTCAATCTGGACCTGAATCAACTTGGGGATGGCGAGCACATCAGCGATGCGCGAGTACACGCGCCGCGCATCCGGAACGCGCTTTTGCCGGCGGTCCAGGCCCAGGCCGGTGCTGACGGTGACGGGCGCCTGCTCCGGGCTGGCCGGCAACTCAGCGTCCTGCACGCGCGCGATGTCCCGGTCGGTGGTCATGTGGGTGCGCTCCTACTTGCACTCAGACTGCTCTGCCCGCACGGGCGCGGACAGCAACAGAATGCCCGTTTCCGTCAGTGTGGATGCGATGCTATCCCCCTGCGGAACGGAAAGGCTGGGAAGGACGGTGGGCTCGGGGAAGTAGAGACAATAGGGGTCATACCTAGCCTAGAGGAGTATATCGGGCTAGGTGATGTCCGTCAAGGCAAGAGATGGCAATGCCGAGGGGTGGGCGGTACGGGACACAACCGGCCGACCGCGACTCCTTAGCAGTCAATTACCGCAACCATAATACCCGCCCTGTCAAGATGCGCCAGGGACCCGAACCCGCAACGCGGCGTCTACACCCGCCAGGAGGTGCCGGCGGCGCTGTCCTCCAGCGTCACGCCCAGCTCCGCCAGCCGCCGGCGGATCATGTCGGCAGGTTGGAACTGCTTGGCCTTGCGGAGTTCCGTCCGCACTTCAACCAGCAGATCGATGAACGGCTTGGCCGCCAGTATCTCTCCCTCGGTCTCCTCCAGGCGCAGCCCCAGTACCCCGGCCAGTTCCAGCAGTGTGCCTTGCGCCGCATCAATGCGCTGTCCGGCGTCACGGCCCCGGTTGATGGCAGCAGCCAGGTCAAACAGGGCGGCAATGGCGCCGGAGGTATTCAAGTCCTCGTCCATCGCCGCCTCGAACTGGGCACGGAACGGCGTTGCGTCGACGGCGTCATCGTTCGCTGGATCCCCGGGCCGCCGCGCGGCGGTGCGCAACCGTTCGGCGCCGGTCCGGTTACCACGCACGCCGTCTTCGGTAAAGTTAAGCGGCTTGGAATAGGTGCCGGAGAGCACGAATAGCCGGAGGGCGTCACCCCCGAACTGCTCGACCGCTTCCCGCACGGTGATGAAGTTGCCCAGCGACTTGCTCATCTTCTCACCGTGCATCCGCATCATGCCGTTGTGGAGCCAGTAACGCACAAACGGCTGCGCGCCGGTATATGCCTCGGTCTGAGCGATCTCGTTTTCGTGGTGCGGGAAGATCAGGTCGGTACCGCCACCGTGGATGTCGATGGTCGGCCCCAGGTAACGGGTGGACATCGCGGAGCACTCGATGTGCCAGCCCGGCCGCCCCGGACCCCACGGGCTGTCCCACGCTGGCTCCCCTTCCTTCGCGCCCTTCCACAGGGCGAAGTCCGCTGGATGCTCTTTTCCCTCCTCGGCCTCGATGCGCTGGCCCTGGATGATCGTCTCCACGTTCTGGTGCGACAACTTGCCGTAGTCAGGCTTCTTCGTAACGCGATAGTAGACATCACCGCCGGCGGGGTAGGCGAAACCGCGGTCGATCAACCCCTGTACCATCTCGATGATGGCGGGCACTTCCTGGGTTGCGTAGGGGGCAACGGTGGGCGGCATGACGTTTAGCGCGGCCATGTCTTCGTCATAGCGGGCGGCGTAGCGATGGGCCAGTGTCAGCGCATCCTCGCCCCGCTCCCGCGCACGGTCGATGATCTTGTCGTCAATATCGGTGAAGTTGCGCACGTGGCGTACGCGCATCCCCTTGTATTCCAGGTAGCGCCGCAGGACATCGAATACGATCGCGCTCATCGCGTGGCCGATGTGCGCTTCGTCATATGGCGTCACACCGCACACGTACATCAGCACTTCATCCCCCTGCGGGACAAACTCTGACGTCTCCTGTGAGAGCGTGTTGTACAGCTTCATGCATCTGCCTCGTAACCGGGTAGGGTGTGGCCGAGATCGTTAGACCGGCATCTCGGGTGACAGCGGTGGCGGGTGGGCGCCGTCACCGGCATGGCAGTGGCGCACGCGCGCAAGCTGCACTTCCAGCTCGCGGATGCGGCCCTCCAGCGCCTCGATGCGATCCCACTCGGGGTCCGGCAGGCGCACCACGGCATCATTGCCCGGGTCATGATAGGCGATGACATGTCCCGGCACACCCACCACCGTGGCATTGGCCGGCACATTCGCCACCACCACCGACCCAGCGCCGATGCGGGCATTGTCGCCAACCGTCACGGCGCCGATCAGGTGCGCGCCGGCGCCCACCGTCACACCGCGCCCCAGCGTGGGATGGCGCTTGACCCGGCGGGTACTCGTTCCCCCCAAGGTCACGCCCTGCAGCAAGTGACAGTCATCGCCGACAACGGCTGTCTCGCCGATCACGACGCCCATCCCGTGATCAATGAAGATGCCCTCACCCAGTTGCGCGCCCGGATGGATCTCAATACCGGTGAGCATGCGGCCAAGATGGGACACCGCCCGCGGCACCAGCGGCAGGTTGCGACGGTGGAGCGCGTGGGCCAGGCGGTGAATCTGGCGGGCATGAAAGCCGGGGTACGTCAGCATCACCTCAACGGGACTGGTGGCCGCCGGGTCACGCGTGAGCGCTGCGCTGATGTCGCGCCGGATGCTGGAAATCAGGGACACTGCGAGATCCTCCCCAACCGGGACCGGATGCCGGCGTGGGGACGCATTCTGGCCGGCTCATGAGCCAGGACCGCCCCAGTCGACACCGGCGCCCCCGGCGACCGGCGGAGGCGGCACCATGTCCGTGATCATTGGCCGGTGTGTCCCCTGCCGCGCGGGTGCGCCGCCAGTATACCAGCAACGCGCCCAAGCGACGGTGAGGCCGTTCAGCTCACCCGGGCGGCGACCAACGCCACGGCATGGACGGCGATGGCCTCGCCACGGCCAACGGCGTCGAGTCCCTCGTTGGTCTTGCCTTTGACGTTGACCGCCGCCGGATCGAGGCCCAGCAGTCGAGCAATTGCCTGCTGCATCTTGACGGCGTGCGGGCGGATCCTCGGTCGTTCGCAGACGACCGTGATATCGATATTGACAGCAGCCCAGCCGGCCGCCGCCAGTTCCGCCACTACGGTGCGCAACAACAATGATGAATCGGCATCGCGGTAGCGCTCGTCGCCCGGCGGGAAACGACCGCCAATGTCGCCCAACCCGGCCGCGCCGAGCAGCGCGTCGATCACTGCATGCAGCACGGCGTCGGCGTCGGAATGGCCGGACAGGCCGGGCGCACCTGGGATGGCTACTCCGCCCAGGATCAATGGTCGGGTTGGGTCCACGCGATGGATATCGTAGCCGGTGCCGGCACGCAGCGAGGTCACTCCTCGCGGCTCGGCGTGCGCTTCGTGAGCAGCTTGAGCAGAGCCTCCCGTCCCTGGCCGGCTGTGCGCTCGATCACCGGCAGCACGTCTTCACGGCCCGCCTTGGTGGCAACCACGGCCTCGCGCACCGGCCGCGCGAGACCGCCGGAAAGTCCCAGCCGGTCGTCGACTTCCTGCGCCGCCCGGATCACCGAGTCCTGAAGGCGGTCGGCGACGCGGCGCATCTCCTCGGCGGTCAGCTGGCGTTGCTCCACCTCGCGGCCCAACATCCCGCGCGCCTGATCGGCTACGAGCGTCGCAATCTGCTGATCGGTTAGCCCCATCGCCTTCAACAGCCGGTAGATCCCGAGCAGTCCCTCCACGCGCTCACGCATCGCCGTGCTCTGCTTCTC
>CAUJGQ010000167.1 GCA_963170165.1 Chloroflexota bacterium
GGATGTTCACTGTCACTTTCCGCTGAACTGGATGGACCCGCAGGCCGATCCGGCGCAGCGGCTGGAGAATCTCGCCGATCACCTGGTTAGAGCCGGCGTGGCGCGCGCCTGCCTGCTGTGCTCCGACCGCTTTGGCACACGTACCCACGAGCAGTTAATCGAGTACGCCCGCGCTTATCCGGAGTTGTTTATCCCGGTCGCCAATGTCGATCCCGACGTCACCAGCCGTGAGCGGGTCGCCGAACTACATGCCATGGGTTATCGCGGGCTGAAGCTGATCGGGGTCAATCGAGAGTACGACGCGCCCGAGTACTTCAGCATGTATGAGGCGGCACAAGCACACCAGATGCCGGTATTGCTGCACATGGGCGTCATCGGCGGCCCGATTGACTACGCGCGAACGCATCCCCGGCGCGATCCCGAGGCCGCCCGCCGGTTCCAGCAGTTCTCGGGCCGCCGCGGCCCGCGCGACGTGTCGGCCCGGCGCATGCACCCGTTTCACCTGGACACGCTCGCCAACAACTTCCCGAATCTCAAGCTCATCGGCGCACACCTCGGTGGCACCGGCAACTACGATGCTGCCGCTTCTGTTGCCCGTTGGCGGCCGAACGTCTACTTTGACATGTCCGGCGGCGAGACTATCGAGGATCACGGCGAACAGCGCGGCTACATCGGCCGTGAAATCGGCGTGGAGAAGCTCGTCTGGGGTTCAGACTGCCCCGCCGAAGAGGTACAGGCGCACGTTGATCGGTTCGTGGCGATGTTCGAGCGGCTGGGCCTGTCTGAGGATGACGCCAACCGCATGTGGTACCAGAACGCGGCAGAGATTTACGGCGAAGCCGAGCCACAGTTCGCGGCTGAGTGAGCCGCGCTGAGGCGATGAGGCCCGCTCAGGTCTCCCCAGGCGATGAACGTCCCACCGGCCGGCCGAGCGTGGCATCGGCGCAACGCTCGGCCGCACAACGGTCTCTGTGGAGCGCAAGGGCCGGCTTGGACGGTTCCAGCTCCATCAACATGCACTCTCCGTTGCGCATGATGCCGTCCACGCGGCAACACAGCGGCATCGATGGCAGCACCGTGAGGGCGCGCTGTGCCGCCGTGATGCTTGGCATGGCGGCAGTCGTGGCGCTCATCGTGCCGCCATCCTGGCAGTTCAGACGAACTCGCCGTCACGCGCGGACGGCGGGCGAAGGCATGGGAGAACCGGCCATCGAAGAAAGGTAGGGCCCGTTCCCCGGCAGGAGCGGCCCCCGCCATGAACTCTTGAACGACGATTGACGGTCCTGCCGCAGGGAGCCGTGCGACGAAGGCGGGGAAGCCAGCACGCTGTAGCAGCTCAACGCCACAGCCGCTGGCTTGATCACTGCCTGCGACAGCGCCCACTTCGCCAGCCACTGCCGCGCTGCCTGCCTGTCCCTTAACACGATCCGTGTCTAGAGAGTCGCCACCTCTGCCCGCTGGAGATCCAACCGTTACCGCTTGTCCAGGTTCCAGCGCACTATCGTGGGCGGTCTAAGGACCTTCACCCCACGCTGTTCTAGCGTAAGCAGCCAGCCGGAGAAAGCGGCCACGTTGCGGTGGCAGTCCCAGGTGGAGTGCAGCACCATCAGCCCGGCAGCCAGAAGCGGCGCGATCAGTCCGTTCCCGGGCGCGCTGCTCACGCGTACTCCACGCTCCCGGCGCGTCCTGGCATAGCCAACCTCGCTGGCGCTGATCGCCGGCCACTCGCTGCAGATCGCAGGTCCCATAGCGGGAGTAGGTGCGCACATCTGCGCCCCGTGGCCAAGTCAGGTTCACCGGCCCGTACACAACGGGTATTCGCGGCCGGTCAGCCATCGCTCATGCTGCCAGGTTGCGACGCAAGGACCCACCGAGGTGGTGGACCGGAATCGATCCGGGGCCGTCTCTGCGACGCCGGCGCGCTGTGCCAGGCTCAGACTGTGGCGCGCGGACGCAGTAGCGCGAAGATGATCAGCGCGAGCAACAGCACACCGACCAGGCCGGCGGCCAGGAAGCTCTTGACCACAAAGGCGAGCAGGCCCGCGCCGCCGATCAGCAGGACGATGAGGATGACCAGTAGGAGCGCCATGGCTGAGTCCTCCCAGACGATGTGTCTCATGGCACGATAGCGCGGCGCAGGGCGCACCGCCGTGAGCGTCTGAGCGAAAGTCACGCCGCCAGTGCTAGCGCGTTCGTGCTACCTGGAGCTACGCCTTGACCGCGCCGGAAGCGGCTTCCTACACTCGCTATGCGTCGCCCGGAGCTGCCCACCATGGGTGGCGCCGGCGGTCCCACGCAGCGAGAGCGGCATGACCGAACGGTTCCGGTTCACGCCCGCACGCCGCCGCCGTCCGCCGGCGTTCGCAGGGCTGGGGCGGCAGGTGCTGATCAACGCCATCGCCGCCGTATTCGGCCTGCTGCTTCTGGTGTATCTGTCCACCGATGCCTGGTGGCTGCTGCCGGTGCTGGTGGTATGGGTGGCGGCCGGTGTCGACCAGGCGCTGCG
>CAUJGQ010000168.1 GCA_963170165.1 Chloroflexota bacterium
GAAACGCTCGGATTCCGCGGCGAAGCGCTGCCCAGTATCGCCGCCATCAGCGAGGTGACGTTGGTGAGCGCCACGGCGGCAGACAGGCCCGGCGCCGCCATCACCATCCGCTACGGCGAAGTAATGCAGCAGGGAACGCGGGCCAGTGCGCCGGGGACGGCGGTCACCGTGCGCGGCCTGTTCGGCAACGTCCCTGCCCGGCGTACCTTTCTCAAGATCCAGCGCGCCGAGTCCGCACGTATCGGCGAGGTCGTGCGCCGCTATGCGCTCGGCCGGCCGGACGTGGCCTTCACCCTACTGTTCGATGGGCGCCATGCCTTCACCAGTCTGGGCGACGGCCGGGCGCTGGGCGTGCTGGCAGCGCTGTACGGAGCAGGGGTAGCGGAGACGCTGGCGCCGGTGACAGCCGCGCTCCCTGACGGCGGTGCGCTGTCCGGCTATGCCGGGACAGGCGGCCCGTGGCACGCCGGACGGCACCATGTGACGCTGTTTATCAACGGGCGCTGGGTGCGGGCGGGCGCCGTGGCGCAGGCGGTGGAAGCAGCATACCGGCCGTTTGCCCCCGCCGGCCGTCATCCGCCTGTGCTGCTGTGGTTCACACTGCCACCTTCCCGGCTGGACCCCAACGTCCACCCGGCGAAGCTGGAGGTGCGGGTAGCCGGACAGGAGACGCTGGCAGAGGGCGTGAAGGCAGCGGTGAGCGCGGCCTTCGGGCGCATGCCCGCCGCCGCTGCCGCCAGCGCCGCGCTCCAATACCGGCTGCCGTTTGCCCGCCGGCGGGTGGCCGAGCAACCAGCCGCCTATCTCGCGGAAGGCGGGGGCGGCGTGGTTGCGCCGTCCGCAGCGTATCGTTTCCTCGCGACGGCCCGCGACGGCGTAATCATCGCCGAGGGCAGCGACGGGCTGCTTCTTGTCGATCAGCATCGGGCGCACGAGCGGATTCTGTTTGAGGAGCTGCGGGCCGGCGCTGGTGTGAAACCGCAGGCGCTGCTGACGCCGGCGCTGCTGCGGCCATCGCGGGCGCAAACCAACCGCATCCAGCAGCGAACACCGGATCTGACGGCGATGGGGTTCGTGCTCGAGCCCTTCGGCGGCGGCGCGCTGGTGGCGCGCACGGTGCCGGCCGCGCTGCCAGGCATGGACAGTGATGCCCTGTCAGAACTGCTTGAGGCGGCCCTGAGCGACGCGGCAGACTGGCAGGAGCGGCTGCTTGCGACCGCCGCTTGCCGGGCAGCGATCAAGAAGGGCCAGCCCATCGACGCAGATACGGCGCGGTCGCTGCTGGAGCGGCTCAGCGCCACGGAGTCACCGGCCGTCTGCCCGCACGGCTCGCCGGTCAGTGTGCGCATCGACGGCCGGCTGCTGGCGCGGCTATTTCGCTGGTAGCGCGCAGATTAGCGGCCCTTAAACACAGGGTCGCGCTTTTCTAAGAAGGCGTTGACGCCTTCCAGGTGATCTTCGGAGCGGCGCAGTGTAGTGAGAAAGAGCGCGGTTTGCTGCATTGCCTGTTCGAATGGCATGTGCAGCTGCTCGTGCAGCATACGCTTAGCCAGTTGCACAGCCAGTGGCGCGTTAGCGGCGATCTGTCCGGCCAGATCGGCGGTGGCTGTGGCCAGGCCGGCGGCAGGCACGATGCGCGTCACGACGCCGATGCGTGCGGCTTCGGCCGCGTCAAACATCCGGCCGGTGAACACCAGATCGCAGGCACGGTCCAGCCCGACCGTGCGGGGCAGTGTCCAGGTACCGCCCCCGTCTGGAATGAGTCCGCGCCGGACAAACGCCTCGGCGAAACGCGCTTGGTCGGAGGCGATGCGGATATCACAGGCCAGCGCCAGGTCGAACCCCCAACCAGCCGCCACGCCGTTGATGGAGGCGATCACGGGCTTGGCGAGCTTCTTCAGCCGCAGTGGTACGGTGCGTCCGGGGTTGTCCAGCGACCGCACGATCGCGTAGGCGCCGCCCGCGACCTCTGCCGTGCCGCGCTCGCGCATCGTCTTGATGTCCCCACCGGAGCAGAAGGCTCGGCCGGCGCCGGTGATCACGACCACCCGCACACCCTCATCCCGCTCTGCCACGGCCAGGCCATCCAGGAGGCCCTGCGCCATCTCACCACTGAGTGCGTTCATCACCTCCGGCCGGTTGAGCGTCAGCGTGGCGACGCCGCGCTCAACGGCGTACAGGAGATGCGGGTTATCCATTCAGTGCTCCGATCCCATAGTGGGACAGCAGTCCGGCCGCTGCCCCTTCCACATCCTTCAGCCGTCCGGCTAGCTTGCCTGCAGCGCACGCAAGGTTGTGGCCAGCAGGTCGTTGAGCGCGCCGATCTCGGCGACGTCCAGGTTGCCGGCCAGCGGCACGATACCGGCGGCCTCCACCAGCGCGAGCAGCAGCGAGGCTGCCTGATCACCGGCGGACATGCCATCGAAGTCCGCGCCATTGACCCGAATCTGCAGCCCGGCCAGCCAGCAGGGGCCCGGCTCGCAGCTGCCACCGGCCTGAGCGACGGGTACGATGGTCACCAGCGGCGCCGACTCCTGGACCACGCGGGTAACGGTGATGCGGGGGCCGCTCTCGCTGCTGCAGAGATTGTCATCCTGCGCCAGCTCCCACGCCAGACCGCGGCTACGCGCTTCATTCCAGCGGTCGAGCGCGGCGGTGACGGCGGTCCGCAGCGGCTCCGTCTCAACGCTGGGGCAGACGGCCAGCGGAATCACCGGCGCGACCGTCCAGAACCGGCCGCTCCACGAGACGTCCATCCCCTCACCGGCCGGGGCCGGTACCTGGGCGGCGCGCGTCGCCTCCGACGGGACAAAGCCGGCGGGCAGGGCGGGTGGGATAGGGCGGCTGCCCGTTGTGGTCGGTGGCATCACGGGTGGCGTCGTGGCCGGTGGCGGGTCCGGCTGGACCGGCTGAGCAGGAAGCGTTGCCGGAATGGCAGCGGCGGGCGCCGCCGGGCTGGCAGGCAGCTTGGCCGGGTCGGTGCCCTTCATGGCCAGGTGGACCGCCCGGTAGGCGTTGATCCGGCCGCCGCAGCGCGCGGAGACGGCGGCGACATCGCAGGTGCTCATGATCCAATCAACCACCTTTGCCTTGGTGGCGCCCGGCACCTGGAACAGCAGCCCAGCCAGCCCGGCGACATGGGGCGCGGCCATCGAGGTGCCGCTGTAGCTGGCGTAGCCGCCCAGCGCCATCGGGATGGTGGAGAGGATGCCGGCGCCGGGCGCAGCGACGGATACGTAGAGCCCGCGATCGGTGAAGGACGCCGACTGGTCTGCACGGTCAGTTGCAGCGACAGACAGCACCCGCGGGTCGTTCTGCGGGTAGCGCCCGCCATAGCATCCACCGCTATTGCCGGCAGACATCACCAGCAGGACGCCGCGGCTCTCGGCGTAGTCGATGGCGGCGCGCTCTGCCGGGTCCACCTCGGCGCCACAGGCTGCGCCGAAGCTCATGTTGATCACCTGCGCCCCCTGGTCAACGGCGTACGTGATGGAGTTGACGATGGTGGAGACCTTGACCACGCCACCACCGACAGACAGCACCTGGATCGGCAGAATGGTCACACGGCCGCCGGAGACGGAGGCGATGCCGATGCCGTTATTGGTGTCTGCGCCGATGATCCCAGCGACATGCGTGCCATGGCCGTTGTTGTCCTGCGGTAGGCTGCCGTCGCGACTCATGCAACGGCCGGCGAACTCATTACAGCCTGCGGGCGAGATGCGGGAGAACTCAGGATGACGGTAGTCGAGCCCTGTATCCAGCACCGCCACAATCGTGTTGCCGCCCGGCAGCATCAGGTCCCACGCTTCTGGGGCGCGGATCTTGTCGATGCTCCACTGGCCGCCGGCGCCGAAGTAGGGATCGTTAGGGATGGCGGCCATTTGGTAGCGATCGCGATCGGCGATGGCATACTCAACCGCGGCATGCCCGCGCAGCCGCGTGATCAGCGCATCCCGGCGGCCAGGGCGCGGCTCCAGCGTCAGCAGGCTGAGTTGGGGTGTGCGACCGGCAATGGTGGCGCCCTCGGCCGCGAGCACACGGGTGAGATCAGCTTCACTTGCACCGGCGCGCAAACCGGCCAGCACCGCGCCGCTGCCGCCCCACGGGGCAGGATCAGGTCTGCTGGCACCGGTCAGCGCGATGATCACCAGCAACAGCGGGAGTATCCGTCTCTGGGTCATGAGCATGCCTCGTTGCACCCGCCGAGGTGTGCGGGCTGATACTGCTGTCCCGGTACGTACGCGCGCCGGGACACTACGCAGCGTACTGCCGCCCGATCCGCGGCACAAACCATGGGTGGGTGCGTTGTATCCCCTGACGTTCGCTAGAGGAGATGCCGAGGAAATCAGCAGAGCACGCGCGGTGTCATGCCACGAAGTGCCGCCGGTACAGCTCGTAACAGCCCTTCTCGGCGGAGCGGCGCACCGCCCGCGCCAGGTACTTGGCCCAGCCGCGCAGGATGTCGTCCTTCCGGCTTGTGGAGTTGTACTGATACTCCTCCATGGAGGAGACGCACATTCGCGCCACGTGTGGGTCGTTCTGTACCTTGCTGCCGGCGTAGGCCAGCGTGGCGATCAATGTGGCGCGCTCACCCGTACGAGTGAGGTAGCCGTTTACGGCGGCCAGCGTCCGCGGCGCATCCTGCGCGTCAATGCTCTGCTCGATGGTGACGAGCAGCTCGGGCTCCGATTGCCGCTCCATCTCGTGCGCGTGCTGCTTGGAGTTGTCGAGGCCAAAGGCAGGATCGCGCGGGAAGAGCATGTTGGCGCGCAGCACATCATTGACAAACAGTGCAGTGAAGTACAGCGCCTTCGCCTGGTGCGGGTTGTCGTACGTACGCAGCCAGTGATTGACAACGTTGCAGTAATCGAACGCATGACCAGGGGTAAAGAAGCTGACCGGATGCTCCATGACCTGCAGCTCGTTCCGCACGAAGGCGATGACCGTCGCATCTGCGATGGCGAGCAGCGCCCGGCCTCGGCGCAGCAGATCGGTGACAAGCGCCACCACATCCCCTGGCTTGCCCCAGCTCAACGTATCGATCACCTGGTCAAGCTCATACTCGGTGAGCGGGGCCTGATTGAGGTGCTTGAGCTGAGAGAGGTTGCCGCGAAACTCCATTGGCAGGATGGTGTTGAGCAGTGACCAGATCTCGTGAAAGCGTGGGGTGCAACCAAGGTCCGGCACGACGGTGTAGAACACGCCATGAGCGTTCCCCCAGCCAAGCTGTCCGGCCAGATCGACCAGCGCGCGGGCGCGCAGCGCCTTGTGGCCGATGTTCTGGTACGAGCCGCGCTGGATGATCGTCTCCTGCAAATCAATGATGCCTGCCATCAGCACGGCGTCTTCCAGGCGCGTGCGGAAACCTGGCTCCTGCGCCAGGCCAAGAAACAGCCGGTAGCTCTCGACGCGGCTGCCCTCCATGATCGCAAACTGCAGGCGCTGCAGCCGCTCCTGCGGGCTACCTGCCGTCATCGGTGGATGGTCCTCGAAGTGCACAGCCGGCTTGTGCCATGCGGGGCCGTCGAACCGCCCGCCGTAGTTGAAGTTGGTGCCGGTTGGTCCCGGCTGGCCGGCCTCCCGTGCTGATTTGGCGGCGTCGATCTCCGCCTGATGGTCGCGATCATCGCAACGTTCCTGGTCGCGGGCGTAGTGACCGGGGAAGTCGCACAGCACCTGTGACCACACATCCAGCCCCTGGGGGGCGTACCACATCGCCTGTGCCATCGGCAGCATGGCGGCGCGTTCCGGCAGCGCCGCCGCCATCCGCCACGAAGCGCGCCAGCCGAGGATTGTATGGTCATAGTTCACGCCGCGCCAGGTGCCGTCGGGCCGGGGCATGACGTGCCCTGGCGCTTGCACGTACGGCGCCGCCGCCTCAATCGCCTCCTGAACCAGCACCGGCAGCCGGTAGCCTTCCTTAATCAGTGCGCAGAAGGTGTCCGCGGCGCTGCGGTAATCCGCTGCTGTGATGTGCTCGCGCAGGGCTGGCAGGCTGAAGGCAGCGGCGGTCATGGTGACTCCCCCTGGTGGGCGGGCTAGCGCAGCACCACGGCAGCCCGGCGGGCGCCGCTGGGACGCCAATCCCGTGCACGCAGCTGGTCGCCATGCTCGGGTGCAAAGGCATTGGCGATGGGTGCCCACACCGGACCGCGGGCACGGAAGGCAGCCTCCACTTGGGCGATGGTCTGCGGCACAACACACTCCCACACCTGCTCGACGAACCGGTCGAACGAGGCGATCCACTCCGGACTATCCGCGCGCCCTGGGTAGAAGCTGCCACAGAAGTCAACCAGCTCATCCACCGTCGCCGCGGCGATCTCGCGGGCGGCATAGTCAATCGCCTGCTCCATCGCCTCGGCCAGGCTGGAACGCAGCTTCCACGCCGCCCGTAGCTCCGCCATGTCGCTCCCCCGTGCGTGGAGCGAGTGTAGGCGCGCCTCCGCGACCCGTCAACGAGCCGGTGGCTGTTCGTCATTGCCCGACGGCAACCAGTGGGCGGGCCGCGCCGACGATGGGAACGCGGCCCGTAGACTGGTGCGCCGGAGCGCCTACCGGCGACGGCGGACAGCGATCAGCGCCGGCGCGCCGAACGCGAGCGCCGCAGCCGCGATGCCGAGGAACAGCGCCGCCTGCCGTTCGACGGTGGCAGTTGCGCCCGCGCGCGGCAGCGTGGCGGGAGCTGCCGGCGGCGCCGCCGGACGCGCCGGTGCAGGCTGGCCGGCCGGGGCAGCCGCAGGACGTTGGGCCGCCGGCGCCGCGGGCTGACCGGCCGGGCGCTGTGGCTGCGGCGCCGCGCCTGCCGCCTGGGCGGCATAGCTGGCGGTGATGTTGGCGCAGATGATGCCCGGGCCGCCGTCTGGATTGGTGTGGACGTTGGCGTAGGCGTTGTTGGCGTTGATCGGTTTGTCCGCCGTCAGCGTGACAGTGGTGACGCTGGTACCGCGCCCAGAGGCATCGGCACGTACCTGAGTGAGGGGGTAAGTCACGGGCGCGCCGGTGTCGCAGCGGGCGCCAGCGGCGGTGTGAATGTGGGCGGCGTGCTGCGCGTTCGGCCGCAGGCCAGTAAGCGTGATCTCTACCCGCAACTGGTTGCCACCCATGGGCGTGACGCTGGTGCTGCCCGCCACTCCTTGTACCCGGTTCTCCGTGATGGACATGGGGAATGTCTGGCTCTGCTGCGCCTGAACGACGCCGGCCCCCACCACCGCCGCCACCAGGCCTGCCGCGGCAGCCGCGCCGCTCACCCACCTGCTCACCCGCATCGAACGCTCCTCCCCCTGCTCGCCGTACGCCGCCGTCTTCCCCGGACGTTCTCCACATATACGACACCACGTCGCCAAAGGATCAGCCCGGGGGCAGCGTAGGTGCAGGGGACAGTGCGCCACATCACCCAATCGGTAGGACGGCTCGCCGTCTGCCAGGCAGCAGATAGGTCAGTTACCGCGGGGCAGGCCGAGCCCGCGATTGGCGATGATGTTGCGCTGAATCTCGCTGGTGCCCGCGAAGATGGTAGGAGCAACCTGCCACTGATACTTGAACTCCAGGTAGCCTCGCACCGGTGTCCAGGACGTGCCGCGCCGGAGCTGGCCGTGCAGACCGAGCAGGTTGATGGCGGTGTTTGCCAGCCGTTGCTGCATCTCCGTGCCAAACACCTTCGCCATCGACGCCTCGTAGTTGGGCACCTGGCCGCTGGCTTGCATGAACGCTACGCGGTACGCCAGCCAGCGGGCGACATCGACTTCGATGGACAGCTCCGCCAGCGCAGTACGTACGGCCGGGCCGGCCTTCGCCTGGGGCTGCGTGGACACATACGCCAGTAACTCATCGAGCGTGCGGCGGCCCTCGGCCGGGTAGTTGATAGCCGAGCGCTCGAAGTCAAGCGTGGTGGTGGCGACATACCAGCCGCGATTCTCTTCGCCCACCAGGTTGCGTGCGGGGACACGCACATCTTCGAAGAACGTCTCGGCAAAGCCGGCGCCACCGGCCATATTGACGATCGGGCGAAAGCTGACTCCGGGCGTCTTCATGTCCACCAGGAAGTAGCTAATGCCACGGTGCTTGGGCGCTTCCGGATCAGTGCGGGCGATGACGTGGATCCAGTCTGCCTTATGCGCGTTGGACGTCCAGGTCTTCTGGCCGTTGAGGACGTAGTCATCGCCGTCGCGGGTGGCCCGACACTGGAGCGAAGCGAGATCCGATCCGGCGCCGGGCTCGGAGTAGCCCTGGCACCAGAATTGCTGTGCGCGGGCGATGGCCGGGAGAAACCGCGCCTTCTGCTCCTGGTTGCCGTGCAGGATCAGCATAGGTCCGACCATGCGCGGCCCCTGGCCGCCGTCCGGAGCGCGGAAGTACGCGACCTCCTCACGGAAGATGGTCTGCTGGATGTAACCAGCGCCCATGCCACCATACTCGCGCGGCCAGGCCATTGTCAGCCAGCCCTTGGCAGCTAGCTGCTCGGCAAAGCGCTGATGGTGAATCAGCCCCTCACGTTCGGCCTCTGCTTCCTCGGCAAACGGCGCCCACTCCTGCTCAAGGAACGCGCGCACTTCGCCCCGAAACTGCTCCTCCTGCGCCGTAAACCGAAAGTCCATGGCGTTGCTCTCCTCTTGACCGCTGGCCCAGCAGCGGTGGTAGCGGGCCGTCATGCAGTCTCGCGGCGGTATGCGATTTGCCCGTCCACCATCGTCAGCAGCGGCCGGATGTCTTTGATCTGCTCCTCGGGGCAGGTGAACACGTCCGCGTCGAGAACTACCAGGTCGGCGCGCTTGCCAGGTTCGAGCGTGCCAAAGTCCGCCTCCTGGTGGGAGGCGTAGGCGTTCCAAATCGTGAAGGAGCGCACCGCCTCCTCGCGCGTCATGCGCTGCTCCGGGTGCCAGCCGGGATGGTTGTGGCCGGAGCCGTCCAGCGGCCGGCGGGCGACCGAGGCGTACAGGCCAAAGAAGGGGTTGGCGTCCTCCACCGGGAAATCGGAGCCACCCGGGATCACCACCCCGCTGTCGATCAGCGCCCGCCAGGCATACGCACCTTCCAGCCGCTCCAGGCCCAGCCGCTCATTGGCCCAGCCCATATCTGACGTACAGTGCGTCGCCTGCATGCTGGGCAAGACACCGAGGAGCTTGAAGCGCGGGATGTCTGTGAGGCGCAAGTGCTGAGCATGCTCCACCCGGAAGCGGCCGTCCGGCCGGGGCACGTCGCGCAGCACGCGTTCAAAGGTATCGAGCGTCACCGTGTTAGCGCGATCACCGATGGCATGAACGCACACCTGAAAGCCGCGCTCGGCTGCCTCACGGGTCATCCGTTCCAGTTCGTCAGGAGGTAGCAGCAGCAGGCCGGTATTGTCCGGGTCATCAGCGTACGGCTCGTGTAGCGCCGCGCCGCGTGAGCCAAGGGCGCCGTCGGAGACAAGCTTCACGGCGCGCACCACCAACCGGCCGTCTCCGAGTTCCTCCCGGCCGTGCTCACGGTAGTAGCCCCAGGTTTCCGCGGAGCGGCCGGCAACCGCGGCGTAGTTGCGAAAGGGAAACCGGCCGCGGGCGATCAAACGCTTGTACGCGGCGAAACCGTGCAGGTCCACGCCCATCTCGTGCAGGCCAGTGAGCCCCTTGGCCAGGCACTCGGCGATGGCATCCTCAACCGCGCGGTCGAACTGCTCCGCCGACGGCAACGGTTGGACCTCATGCACCATGCGCTGGGCGGTGTCGATGAGCAGGCCGGCCGGCTCGCCCTGCTCGTCCTTGACGACCAGGCCGCCGGTGGGGTCCGGCGTTTCACTATGGATTCCGGCCGCCTTGAGCGCAGCGGAGTTGACCCACGAGGCGTGGCCGTCCACCCGCGTGAGCGCCACCGGGTTTTCTGGTGCGGCGGCGTCCAGCGTGCGCTTGCTGGGAAAACGCTTGTTCGGCCAGAGGTTCTGGTCCCAGCCGCGCCCAACAACCCACTGCCCCGGGCCGGCCTTCGCCGCTGCCTCGGCCACGAGCGTGGCGATCTGCTCCTCGGAGCGCATGCCGGTGGCGTTGAGTGTCATCCGCGCCCGCGCCAGGTGCTGCAGGTGGGCATGCCCATCGACCAAGCCCGGCAGCACGGCGCGCCCTTCCAGATCCAGCGCGGGCTCGGCATCCGGGAGGCTTGCATCTTCGCGCCGCCCGGCGAAGACAATCCGTCCATCACGGATAGCCAGGGTGTCTACGACCGTGTTGCGGGGATCCATCGTGTAGATGCGGCCGTTCGTCAGCAGCATGGACGCCTCCGGGGTGCCAAGCATGGCTGTGGCGAGTGTATCCCGACCGCCGTCAGCACGAAACGCGGGCCGGCACCCCGCAGGCATGTCAGCTTCCACCGCCACGCCATGCAGACAGTACCTGGCAGACCGCTGCTGCCCGGCAGCCCATGATCATGCTGGATGATCAGGCACATGTCAGAACCGGCGCCGGCGCGCAGCTGGGAGGGTGCGGTGCGACATCTACGATGGACCTACCTGCTTGGGCTGCTGCTGTTGTGCCTTTTTATCAACCCGTCGCGCGGCATCGCTGCCGATCCGGCGTGGCAGGTATCTGCCCCGCGTGACGGCGTCTGGCGCTACACCCAAGTGGAGCTGGGCCTGCGGAATAAGTGGGGTGCGTACGGCGAGTGCTACTGGGTTGACGTCGAGGTGTATGACCCGTGGGGCGACGTTGCCCAGGGAGGTAACGGTTGGGTCTGCAGCGATGACTGGAGCTATTGGACGTTCGAGCGGGCCTACTACCGCGGTTGGTACTGGGTGTACTACGCCATCGACGGCTGGGTGATCGCCGAAGACAAGTTCTGGGTGTATTGAGAGGTGCACGCCATGAGCTTCCGTCTCACACTACTCGTCAGCGTACTGGTTGGGCTGGCGCTGGGCACGGCGCGTCCTGCCACTGCCAGCGACACGCAGGCGCTTCGCTATCTGCCTTCCATTCTGGACATGGAACAAGCGCTCACCGACCTGCCGTACGGCGTGTCCGCGCAAGACACCAACCTCGGCGACTGGGACTCCGCGCTCGCCTACCGCATCTGGTACGGCGACACACCGGTATACGACGTGTATGTCTCAGCCGCTGTGTTTGAGACCGCCCAGGAAGCAGAAGGATTCTACTACGGCCGGATCGCCTTCATGATGGCGGATAACGAATATGCCGCGGATTGGGACACGCAACCTGAGGAGATCATTGGCGAAGGGCACGACTTCCGCCTGATCTACTGGACCGATGAGTACGGCCGTGTCAGCAACTACGCGCGGTTGATGCGGGTAGCATGTGTGGTTGTGCTGGTAGAGGCGACAGGAAGCCCGGCCTCAGACGACGAAGGCTACCCAGACAGCGACCGAGGAATGGTGATGAGCCGGGTGGCCTCCTGGTCAAATGCGCAGATGGCGCGCTTCCCCGCCCCCTGCCGGTAGCAGCAATCCTGGCCACTGCGCTGGACGTCGCGCCCTCACCGCCGGGCTACCCATGTGACTGCTATAGCTGGTTCTTCGTGTTGCCTAAGGCAGTAACTAGTGTTAGCCTAACGTCACTGCGCAGTGGCGCCATGGGGCTCCGTGCGAGGCACCGTATGCCGGGGAATGCAAGATGTATGCGTGCTTGTGCTGGAAGATCAGAGAGTCCGACGTGCGCCGGGCAGGGCGCAACGGGGTAACGGCGCCGGACGATCTCATCACGCTCTTCAGCCTGGACGAGCCATCCTGTTGCGGCGGCTGCCGTCGGGGTATCCAGCGATTCGTGAGCCTTGCAGCAGAGGGCGCGGCCGGCGCCGGAACCGGCATAGTACCGATGCGCGCTCGCCCGTCGGTCGCTGGAATGCTCGCAGGTGCTACCCGCGGATTCCGGCACGCCACACTGCATCCGTCCCCGCTTACGGTGGGGCTGCGTCCGGGGGAGGGATGATGGAAGCGATGGATGGCGTCGTCGAGCGGCTCAACCAGGCGCTCACGACTGAGTTGACGGCGATCAATCAGTATTTCCTCGCGGCGAAGCAGTGCGATCACTGGGGTGTACCCCGCCTGGGCCGCGCCTTTCGCGCCCTCAGTCTCGACGAGATGAAGGACACCGAAGGGCTGGTGGAGCGGATTCTGTTCCTCGAAGGGCTGCCGAACATGCAGCGCCTCAACCACGTGCGTGCCGGCGAGAACGTCCCGGAGATCCTCGAGGCCGGGCTCGACCTTGAGCTGGGCGCGGTGACGTTTCTGCGCGAGGCGATTGCACACTGCGCCGGCGTCCACGACTTCGCCAGCCGCGCGCTGTTCGAAGAGATGCTGCGCGACGAGGAGCGCCACGTTGATTGGTTCGAGACCCAGCTCGACAGCATCCGGCTGGTCGGCCTCGAGCGTTACCTGAGCCAGCACATCGCGGTCGACGCTCCGTAGCGCGCTGTCCTGCTGTTCCCCTGTCACCGTGCTGGTGGCGGATGCCGGGTTGGCGCAACGCACCGGCCATCTCGTAGCATGGCGCGCGATGGATGGTACCAAGGCACTGATCTTGGGTGCGGCACAGGATGCCGGCGTGCCGCAGATGGGCTGCCACTGCGGACACTGCGAGCAGGCGCGCCGCGACCCGGCAGCCCTCCAATACGCGGCGGCGCTGGGGCTCCAGGCGGCGGATGGTCGCTGCTTCCTGCTGGACGCCACGCCGGACATTCGTGCCCAGGCGGGAATGCTGCCCCGGCTGGACGGCATTTTGCTCACCCACGGCCACATTGGCCACTACACCGGGCTGATGCACCTCGGCCGGGAGGCGATGGGCGCCTGCGGTGTGCCCGTGTGGGGCACCCCACAGATGCTGGAGTTCCTGCGCACACAGGCACCGTGGGAGCAGCTCGTCCGCCTGGGCAACATCGAGCTGGTTGAGGCGCGCCCCGGTGCGAGTATCCGCCTGGCCGACGGCCTGACCGTCGAGCCGTTCAGCGTCACGCACCGGGCCGAGTACACCGACACGGTTGGCTATCTGATCAGGGGCTCGGCGGCATCGGTGTTGTATGTGCCCGATGTGGACAGCTGGGACTTTGATCTGCGGCAAATGGTGTCAGCGGTGGATGTCGCGCTGCTGGACGGGACGTTTTCCGCAACCGATGACCTGCCACCAGAGATCATGCATGTCGTAGGTCACCCGCCGATGACAGAGACCCTGGCAACACTGGCGGCCGGCGGGCTGTCCGGCCGGTTGCGCTTCACCCACATCAACCACTCCAGCCCGGCCTGGAATCCGGCTTCTGCGATTCGCGGGCGCATCGCAGAAGCCGGAGCGGCAATTGCCCGGCAGGGCGATGTCATCCCGCTTTGAACCGGCGCGCGGGCAATCCCTGATATGCGCGCGCCGGTGTCCGGCGTACGTTGATCGTGTCCGGTGCACGGCGCGCCGGTGCTAGAGAGGTCCGCTATGGACACACGACCAACCTACCCGGTGTCGTATGACATCTCCCCGCCCGAGCGGTACAACCGCTGGACGGTGGCCTTCCGCATCATCTTGGCGATTCCTCACCTGATCCTCGTTGGCTCGGGTAGCTGGCAGCTGTTCTCGTGGAACGCTGGGCACGATGACAGCGGCCGCGAAGGCTTCAACTGGCTGTTTAACGGCGGTGTGCTGACCGGCGTGGCCGGCATCGTGGTGGTCATCGTCTGGTTCGCGATCCTGTTCACGAGGCGCTATCCCGCCTGGGCGCAGGAATTCGTGCTGATGGTGTACCGCTGGACTCAGAACGTCCACGCCTACATGCTGCTGCTGGCAGCCCCCTACCCCCCGTTTGGCAAAGGAGAGTATCCGCTGCAGTTGGAGGTGCGCCCAGACGTGGAGCACAAGCGGCTAACGGTGGCGTTCCGCGCGATCCTGATCATCCCGCATGCGATCGTGTTGCTGCTTCTTGGCATCGCCCAGGCATTCGTCACGCTGTTTGCCTGGTTTGCGATCCTGTTCACCGGCCGCTACCCCGTCTCGCTATGGGACTTCAGCGTCGGTGTGGCGCGCTGGAACGCGCGAGTGGCTGCATACATGTGGCTGTTCGTGGATGAGTATCCGCCGTTCTCACTGCACGCCGAGCCGCAGGCGCGCGGTGGCGGGATGCACGCGCAGCCGGCGTAGCCCCACGGCACGGACGGCCGCGAGCCGGGCGGTGGTGCACTGCTTAGCGCCACCGCCCGTAGCCGTCCTTGTAGAGCCGGCCCCAGATCTCCCCACTGTCCTGGTAGCGGCCCATCAGGAACGGGTAGACAGCGCGATCCTGAAACAGCGTCTCCATGCACTCCTGCGCCAGCCGCCGGTCGAACAGCCGTGGCGCCTGGTCGAAGTCGATCATATGGGGCGCCGGTGGCCGCACTACATCGGGATCAAGACTAAGCACCTCAACGGGCGCGGGCGTGCCGGCCGAGATGATGCCTCTGGCATCCAGCGCGTGCGCCGCTGCGTTGAGCGCCTGGTGAAAGGCAGCGGAGACCGCCGGGCCGCCCTGCTCCAGGTAGCTATCGCGGGGTTTCCCCTCCTGGATGGCGAGACAGACCGCTGTCAGGTAATCGGCGCGGAACGTGTCATCCTTCGCCAGCGACCCGGGGACGATACCGGTCGCCACCACGCCAAGATAGGTCCGCTCAATAGCGGTCAAATCGGCCGGGGTGATGAGCGTCATCCGGGATGCTCCCCACGCCCCAGCGACCGCAGAAACGCATCGACCGCATCCGCGGTAGCGGCCTCCTCTGCGCGCTGATCGGCCACGCGGGCCAGGCGGTCGGCCAGGCCGCGCAACTCCCCGGCCTGACGGGCACGAAACCGGGCGACGGCACGCAGGACGTCATCGACGGTAGCGTGATGGCGGGCCAGCACCGCGCGCAGCGCCGCCTCTTGTGCAGCCCGGCCCGCCGGTGCGGCCGTGTCCAGCGCCTGCCGCAGATCGCGCAGCAGCGCCTGTTCGTCGATGTCCATGTCATCAGCGTAGGCTGCGACCCGCCGGCTCACAAGCGCCGGTAGCTCCGGTCCGGTCAGCGGCGCGACGGGGCTTCGATGGTGAAGCTATCGCCATGACGAAGGTACGTGACGCGATCGGAGAGCCCTGCCCCCTCCACCGCCTGCTGAAACTCTGACAGTGGCGACGTGAATACGTCGTAATCGTTGTAGTGAATCGGGATAGCGCGTGCAGGCTGCACCATGCGCAACAGCCGAACACCCTGCTCGCCATCCATGGTCACCATGATGCCCATCACGCGCGTGCCTCCGAGGTGGAGCAGGGCAAGGTCGATCTCGGGATAGCGGCGCGGAATCGCCTGGAGATCATCGATCACCAAGGTGTCCCCGGTAATGTACATCCGGTGATCGACGGATCCCGCGGCCGGCTCGAACTCCAGCAGGCTGCCCATCACATCTGGTAGCACCAGGTCCGCAAGCGGCGGCCCGTGTCTCCCCGGCATCGCCGTGATCCGCAGCCGGGCGCCACCCTTGGCGATGGTGACGTTCGACCATGTGTCGAGCGGATAGGTGTTGGTGAAGCCGCGCTCTCCGAGTCGCTCCGCCGATTCCGGCGTCGTGACGATTGGTAACGAGCGGTCTAGCTCGCGCTCCGCCACCTGGTCGAAGTGATCGCCGTGGAAGTGAGACAGCAGCACTACGTCAAGCTGGGGCAACCGGCTAATCTCCACTGCAGGGTTGGTCAGCCGTGTGGCGTGCAGGCCGTAACCGAGCGGCACCTGTTCATGCATGTGCACAAAGGTGGGATCCGTCAGGATCACGAAACCGGCATATCGGATCAGCACCGTGGCATTGCCGATGAAGAGGACCGAGCCGGGTTCGGGCGGCGCACCAGCGGAGCCTTGCGGAAGCACGATCATCGAAGTCTGTGACACGCTGGATCTCTCCGGCACGGATTCATCATCAGCATCCGCCGTCCCTAGCCACCCCACATCCCCCACCTGGATGAGGTCACCGGGCCCGGCGCCGCTGTGCACGGCGGCTTTGCCATAGGCGTACCCGCACGTAGAATGGCGGTATCTCCATCTGTGAACTTCCACACAAAAGGTGCCGGCGTGAGCGACAAGACGAACCGCGGCAACTACTTTGAGGACTTCGCGCGCGGGCAGGTCCTCCGCCATGCCACGCCGCGCACCGTGACCGATGGTGATCGTGCCCTGTACATCGCGCTGACGGGCGACCGCCAGCCGCTGTTCTGCTCCGACGCCTTTGCGCGCGATCTCGGGTATCCATCGGCCCCGCTGCACGACCTGGTGGTGTTCCACATCGTCTTCGGCAAGAGCGTGCCGGATATCTCACTCAACGCCGTCGCCAACCTTGGGTATGCGGACGTGCGCTTTCATCGTCCGGTGTTCGCGGGGGACACCCTGACGGCGCAGTCCGAAGTATTGGGGAAGCGCGAGACTAGCGCGGGCAACGCCGGTATCGTCTGGGTGCAGACCACCGGCAGCAACCAGCACGGCGAGTCGGTGCTGTCTTACTACCGCTGGGTGATGGTGAACAAGCGCGACTCGGGCACACCTACCGGTGCGGCGGACTCGCCCAAGCTGCCTGAGGCGGTAGCGGGGATGGAGTTGCGCGCACCAGACGGGCTGAACGCCGCGGCGCTCGACCGGGAGGTGACGGGCGGACGGTACTTCTTCGAGGACTACGCGGCAGGCGAACGCATCCACCATGCGGACGGGATGACCATCGAGGAGACGGAGCACGCACTCGCCACCCGCCTGTATCAGAACACAGCCAAGGTGCACTTCAACCTGCACCAGATGGCGGCAGACCGGCGCTTTGGCCGGCGACTGATGTACGGCGGGCACGTGATTTCCGTGGCGCACGCGCTCTCGATCAACGGGCTGGAGAACGGATTGGGGATGCTCGCCTGGAACGGCGGCAGCCACGCCAATCCCACCTTCGCCGGTGATACGATCTACGCCTGGAGCGACGTGCTCGACAAGGCAGATGTGCCGAACAACCCGGACCTGGGCGCACTCCGGCTGCGGCTGGTCGCCGTTAAGAACGCCAACCCCATGGACGAAGACGTACCCCTGCGCGTCACGGACGAAAAGACCGGCCGCGAGGGATATAACCCCCGTGTGGTGCTGGACCTGGATTACTGGATGGCGATGCCGAAGCGGGGATAAGTCAGGCACTTCGTACCGCATGTTTCCTGAGGCCGTTCCGGACAGTCCCAGTCCGGGCATCGAGCGAGCGGCGGGGGAGGGAACTGGGGTACCGCGCGGTGAAGCGGAGGCGAACAAATGAGCATGGCGACGATGCCCGTGGTGGAGCTTGAGGGCGGGCGGCAGATTCTGAACGCGGCTACCGCCGTGATGGCCGCCGTGATTGAAGCGACGAAGCGCACGACCGACGGCGGCAAGCGCATCGACGATTACCAGGTGCTGACCGAGCGGGTGGCCTACGCCGCCACGGAACTGCGGGCAGCAGGGGACCTGCTGGCGTACGCCGAGTCGCTGCGCCAGGCCGGCAAGGCTGACGGTATTGTTGAGATGCAGGCTGTCGCCTTTGCCGCCGAGATGGCGCACAAACTCCGCACCACCGTTGAAGGGGCGCTGGAGGAGTTCGGCATCTCCGAGGAGTTGTTGGGCAGCACGTTAGGCGCACCAGCCGTCCGGGCGCTGATCCGCGCCGGGATGGCCGAGGCCCGCTTCCGCGAGATCGGCCGGACAGTGATCGCCACCCGCGGCATCAACAATATCGCCTTGGGCGATGAGATGCTGGAACTGACGCGCAAGACCATGCGCGACTTCGCCCGGGCCGAGGTTGCCCCTCACGCCGAGCGCATCCACCGTCACGACGAGCTGGTGCCGGACGAGCTGCTGAACAAGATGGCGGAGTTGGGACTGTTCGCCCTTTCCATCCCAGAGCAGTACACCGGCTCCGGCATGGGCTACCCGGCGATGATCGTCACTACGGAGGAGCTATCCGCCGCCTCGCTGGGCGCCGCCGGCTCACTCGCCACCCGTCCCGAGATCCTGATCAATGCCTTGCTTGCCGGCGGCACCGAACGGCAGCGCGCATCCTGGCTGCCCAAGATCGCCTCCGGCGAGGTGCTGGTCGGCATCGCGGTCACCGAGCCAGACACCGGCTCCGACGTCGCCAGCCTGTCCGTGCGGGCGGATCCGGGCAAGGTGGACGGCCGCCAGGGCTACATCATCAACGGCAACAAGGCCTGGAGCACCTTCTCTGGCCGGGCGAACGTGCTGGCACTGCTGGCGCGCACCGACCCGGATCGCGCCAAGGGCAATCGTGGCCTGTCGCTGTTCATCGTGGAGAAGGACGCTTTCTACGGCCACGAGTACGAGCAGGACGGCCCTGGCGGTGGCAAGCTCTCCGGCAAGGCGATCCCCACCCCCGGCTACCGTGGCATGCACTCCTTCATGGTGTCGCTCGACAACTGGTTCGTGCCGGCGGAGAACCTGGTGGGTGAGGAGACGGGGCTCAACCGCGGCTTCTACCTGCAGATGGGCGGCTTTGCCGCCGGGCGGTTGCAGACCGGTGGCCGCGCCTGCGGGCTGGCCCAGGCGGCGCTGGAGAAGACGGCCCAGTACGTCACCGATCGCACCCAGTTCGGCAAGCCAATCGGCGAGTACGGTCTGACCCAATACAAGCTCGGGCGGATGGCGACGCACCTGGCTGCCTCCCGCCAGCTCACCTATGCCGCCGCCCGCGCGATGGAGGCGGACCCGACGGCCTCCGTTGAGGGAGCGATGTGCAAGCTGCTTGCCTCGGACATGGCCGTGTGGCTGTCGCAGGAAGGGCAACTGATCCACGGCGGCTGGGGCTACGCCGAGGAGACGGCCATCTCCCGCTACGTGGTAGACGCGCAGGTGCTGCCGATCTTCGAGGGCGTCAAGCCGATTCTGGAACTAGCGGTCATCGGCCGCACGCTCCTGCGATAAACTCCGTGCAGGCGGAGGCAACACCATGGTCATCGCGCAGGCAGGCATGGCGCTCACCGAGGACCAGTACCGGCAGCTAGCGCTGGATGCTGATGATGTCCACTGGGAGCTACACCACGGGCACCTGCGCGAGAAACCGCCGATGACATGGGAACACAACGAGACGACGCGCCTGCTGCGGCACGAACTGGAGCTGCAACTACCGTGGAGCACGTATCGCGTGATCCAGGATCACGGCCGCGTGCGCCGCTCGTCGCGCAGCTACTACATCCCCGATCTGTACGTCGTGCCGGTGGCGATGGCGCGGCGGCTGTTCCACACGCCGGGCATGCTGGAGGCGTACCCGGAACCGTTGCCGCTGGTGGTGGAGGTGTGGTCGCCCTCCACTGGCGCCTATGACGTTGAGCAGAAGCTGCAGGAGTACCAGGCACGGGGCGACGCCGAGATCTGGTTGGTCCACCCGTACGAGCACACGCTGACCACGTGGCGCCGGCAGGCGGACGGCTCCTACACACGATCGTTTCTCACCGGGGGCACGATTGCGCCGGCCGCGCTCCCGGGTGTGACCGTGAACCTGGCTCGCATCTTTGTCTGATGGGCGCAACAGCGGGCAACACAACGAGAGGGGTGACATGAGCAAGCAGATCACCGTCCGGCGCAGCGAAATGACGCTGCCCGGGCACCGGATGGATTTCCTGAAGAAGGCGGCGGCCTCCATCGCCGATGAGATCATGGCCGACTGCGAGGACGCCTGTCCGCTGTCCGCCAAGGGCCCGCAGGTGCGCAACACCATCGTTGAGGCCTTCACCACGCTGGATTGGGGCGACAAGTTCGTCACGTTCCGCCCCAACAACACCCAGTCTCCCTTCTTCGAGGGCGACCTAGAGGCGGTGGTCAAGGGCGCGGTGGACAAGTTCCACGGCGTGATCATCCCCAAGACCTTCAAGCCGGAGCAGATTGAGCGCGTCGACGAGCTGCTGACCAAGTTCGAGGCGCAGAGCGGCTGGACAACGAAGATCCAGATTGAGGCGTTGATCGAGACAGCACAGGCCGTAGAGAACGCCTACCAGATCGCGACGGCATCGGACCGGATGGCCTCGCTGATCTTCGGCATCGCCGACTACGCCGCCGACATCGGGGTGGCCGACGCCTACAACACCCAGAACATCCGCTTCCTCTACGCCAAGCAGCGCGTGATCAATGCCGCGAAGGCCGCCGGTCTGGACGCGATTGACAACGTTCACCTCCAGATCGGCGACCTAGAGGCGCTGAAGGTCATGACTGCCGAGTCGGCCGGCTATGGCTTTGACGGCCGCTGGGCGCTCACCCCCCGCCACCTCGAGATCATCAATGCCACCTACACACCCACCGAAGAGCAGCTTGAGCACGCCAAGAAAGTCGTGGTGCTGTACGAGGAGGCGGACGAGCAGGGGCTAGGTGCGATCGTCGACCCGGACAATGGCGAGATGATCGACGAGGCGACGATCAAGATCGCCTTCAAGCAGTTGATGAAGGGCTTCAAGGCAGGCAAGGTCGAGGAGCAGTTCCTCATGAAGGCGGCGCGCAGCGCCGAGCACACGGGCTACAATTTCCTGGGTCACCATGCACTAAACGTGTAAAGCGCCCGCACCAAGCAATGACAGAAAAAGGGCCCCCGATCCCATGCTGTGGGATCGGGGGCCTCTGAGTGCGGCCACACCCCTCGAAGCCGCGCCCAGCCTAGAGACTGCCCGAACTACCCGGCGCGGGCGATGAGATAGTCGGTGACGGCGGCGGTGAGCGCCGGCGCCGGCAACGCACCGTCAATCAGCGCATAGCCGCTGACGTCGTCGCCCTCCCGCACACCCTCCGCCAGCATATCCGTGAAGATTTGGCGGCCTTCCGGGCTCAAATCCGCATAGAACGCCTCGAGCTTCTGGGCAAACCCCTGGACATCGCCTTCGGTCCACAGCGCGTCATTGCTCATCATGGTCACCTCGCTCGCGGCGTGTCTGCCGTTGTTACAACGGGACTGTAATCCAGGATACACCTGCTGTCTGCCACATTGGCGACAGAGCGCGCAGGCAAGGATAGCAAGCAGGCAAGCGGCGGGATACCCCGTAGAGGCTATATGTCACCCGCCTGTGACCGTGTAAAAGGTAGGGAAAGGCTGGCGCGCCCCTGTGCCTGCCAAGGAGGGACCCGCTCGATGCCGATTCGTGTGCTGCTCGCCGATGACAACGCGCTCTTCCGGGAGGGCATGGCTAGCCTGCTGGGCCGCTGCGCCGACGTTCAGGTGATTGGTCAGGCCAAAGACGCCGCTGAGGCGGTGCGCAAGACCACCCTCATCCGCCCGGACGTCGTGCTGATGGACCTCTCCATGCCGCTCGGCGGTGGTGTGGAGGCAACCAAGCGGATCCTCGAAGAACGGCCCGAGCAGGCGATCTGTATGCTCACGGTCTCCGAGCAGGAGTCCGACCTGTACGCCACCATCCGCGCCGGCGCCCGTGGTTACCTGGTGAAGACCGTGGTGCTGGAGGATCTCTGCCAGAGCCTGCACATCCTGGCAGAAGGCGGATCAGTCGTAACTCCGCACCTCGCAGCCCGGCTGCTCGACGAGTTTGCCAAGCTGGCGCAGACTCAGCGTGAGGGGCCAAGCGAAGCCGAGAAGCTCACCGCCCGCGAGCGAGAGGTGCTGGAGTTGGTGGCCCGGGGCGCCTCCAATAAGGAAATCGCCAACCGGCTCGTCATCGCCGAAAACACCGTCAAGGTTCACCTGCGCAATATCCTTGACAAGCTCCAGCTGCGCAACCGCCAGCAGGCAGCCGCCTTCGCCGTGCAAGAAGGCTTGGTTCGTGAAGTGCGCGTAGACGAGTCGCTGGTCTAACGATCACGGCCCGCGGGCGCGCATCTGCACCAGTGCCCCCGCGGGCTCTGCCACCACGGTACGAAACGGCACAGCCCGAAGCGCGTCCGCCAGCGCGGTGGCAGCCGGCTCCGGAAGCACTGCAGCCAGCCACCCGCGGGGCGCCAGGATGCGGCGGCACTCCTCAGCCAGCAGTGCCAAGTCTAGCCTCTCCACACCGGACGGCAGTATCACTACATCGATCGCATGGGACAGGATGCCGGTGTTCACCGGCAGCGCCCGTACTGCCACGCCGCCGGCAAACTGCTGCACCCGCGGATGAGCGACCACCAGCAGCCCGGTTGAGCCCAGCACCGCAGCGAGCCGCTCCAGCGCATCATGCGGAAGCAACCCCAGCAAGGCCACGGTTTGACCGGCCGTCATCTGCCCGGCGAAGAAGCGGACAGCCGCGTCAGCCACCGGCGCGCAGGCGGGCAGCCAGCCGCGCGTACGTCTGGTCCAGCGTCTCCGGCATGACCTTCGTCTCGCCGGTGACGGTCATGAAGTTGGTGTCGCCGCCCCAACGCGGGACAATGTGCATGTGCAGGTGATCCGGCAGCCCGGCGCCCGCCACCCGGCCGAGGTTCATACCGACGTTGAAGCCGTCGGGCCGGTACTCGGCGCCGAGGGCACGCACCACGCGCTGCGTGAGCGCCGTCATTTCCATCGCCGGCTCGGCGTCCAGTGCGCCCAGATCACCGCCATGCGCGTACGGCGCCACCAGCACATGCCCGGTGTTATAGGGAAACAGGTTGAGTAACGCGAAGACCCGCACACCGCGCAGCAGGATCAGGTTCTCCGCGTCGCGGTTCTCCGCCTGTTTCACGCACAGGAAGCAGCCGGGCGTGCTGTCCGCCGCCGTCACGTACTGCAATCTCCAGGGGGCCCACAGCCGCTGCATCAACGCTAGGAGACGACGATGTGCGTCACGGTGTAAAACACACCGAGCACGAAGCTCCCGGCCAGCACGGCCGCCGCGATGCTATTTTCCTCGAACACCTCGCGCATGATGTCATAGCGCTTGTTGAGGTACTCGAAGACAGCCAGCACCAGCACCATGGCGATGGCCGACCACAGCAGCACCAGCCCAACATCTTCGAAGAACTCCCGAACGTCATCCCCGCTCACGGCAACCCTCGAGAAATGGCGGCGCGCCCGCGCCGGATTCGCCGGTGGCCGGCGCCCTACCGGCCGAGGTGGTGGTACTCGCGGTTGGGCAGCATGCCGGTGGCGGATGCCAGCCGGTTGGTGAAGTTGAACATCGCTGCCGTCTCCGCGATGTCGAAGATCGCCTGATCCGAGAAGCCCGCCGCGCGCAGCCGCTCGATGTCCGCCTCACTGCACTCCACCGGTGACTTCGTGATCTTGACGGCGTAGTCCAGCATGGCCGTATGCCGTTCGTCAAGTCCGGCGCGCCGGTAGTCCAGCGTGATGCGGTCACCCTGCACCTCATCACCGAGCAGCTGGCGCAGCGTGGCCCCGTGCGACGTAAGGCAGTACAAGCAGTGGTTCTCAGCCGAGACCGCGACGGAGATCATCTCCCGCTCGGCCGGCGTCAACTCGGACTCGCCAACGGTTACCTCGGTGAAATGCGCCCGCCAGCGGCGGAAGTGCTCCGGCCGGAACGCATAGACACGGAAGACGTTTGGCACGAAGCCCAACCGCGCCTGCGCCTTGTCGAACAGCGCGCGGATGTCGTCATCCAACTCGCTCATGTCCGGCACCGGCAACCAGCCGATGCGCTCGGTCTCCGCCACCCGCGCGGGTTCTGCCGTCGATGTCATCGCGGTCGCTCCTCTCGCCAAGTCTCTCTAGCCTACACGCAGCGTGCCCGCACCGGCAGCACCGCTCGCGTCATCAGTCCAGCCGGTACACTGAACCTATGATGCCGCTGTTCATCGTGGACCTGCGCGACCGCGCCACCGGCCGGGCGGCCGCAGTGCGGGTCACCCGTGAGGATGCGCTGTTGCCGCTGGGCGCACTGCTGGACCGTGTGCTGCGCACCGACACGGAGGCAGTGGTGCGCGCTGGCGGCCTCGCCCCCGAGCAGGAAAGCAGCCTCTTCCGGCTACAGGATCTCGCCTATCCGGTACGAGACAACGGCGATCTGGCGGACCGTCCCTATCGCGGCCTGCGCTGGCGGCATCAGCACGAAGGCTTCCCGTATGACCTGCGCCTCCCCGCCGCCTTTGAGCGCGTGCGGCGCGGGGATGCGCCCGATGTGCTGGTGCTGCCGCTGCAGATGGACCGGCATGATCTCAAGTACGAGCGCACCTGGCGTGGATTCCATGCGCGACGCTTCCACCGCTTCCGGCCGGCCTTTGCGCAGCTGCTGCCGCACGGCCGGCCGGACAGCCCAGATCGCGCCGCTGCATACATCGAGCAGACAGCGCGGTGCATCTGGCGCGCGGATTTCGAGAACTACTCCCGCTTTTTGCCGCATGGCATCCCGCTCAAGACAGGAGACGAGACCTTGGAGCGGATCGCCGCGGGCGGGGGCGGCGTCTGCACGGAAAAGGTGCTGGCGCTCAAGCTAATCACGGATGCTGCCGGGCTGGACAGTCGCGTTGTCTTCGCCGGGCCGCATACCGGCCGCGCGCCGCTGCCACTGAAAAAGCTGCGCGCCATGCTCAACGAACTGGCGTCGTACGACTTCACATACGCCCGCCGCCATATGCGGTACTGGGATCACGTGGCATTGGAGTATCGGTTGGAGGACGGCCGCCGCCTGCTGGTGGATCCCTCAGGCGGCAACATTCCCTTCCTCTGCCACCCGGCCGGCCCGTTTCTCGACCGGCGGAGCGGACGGCGCGACGTGCCGGTGCGTATGCTGGCCGTGGCCGAGCCTGTCACCTATCACCGCGTGCCGGAGAAGCTCGGCCTGGACTTCCTGTTCGCCTGGGAGACCTGGATCACCGATGTCGAGCTCATGCAGGTCTTTGACAACCGCCTCGGGCTGCTCGTTTGCCGCGACATGTTCGTCACGCCGGTCGTCACCGGCTCGGCCACCAAGCGTGTGGTCGCCATCGAGAGCTGGCGGCGCTATGCGACGGAACATGGCCTGGGCATGGCGGTGGAGGGCGAGCCGGCCGGCCCCGCGGAGGCGGCGCGCTTCGCCGAACTGGAAGCGCTACACCCACGTGCGATAGCGAGTTGCCGCGCCGCGCTACCGGGGTTGGAGGCGAAGTACCGCGCCTATATCCTCCGCCGTCACGGCATCGACAAGCCCTTTCACGCCGACCTGATGGTGCTGGACCGCCGGCCACTCGGCTTGTCTGCGGAGGACGTCGGTGCCGCGTAGGCCCGCACTTCAGGTCGCGCAGTACGCCCGCGAACACGTGCCGCTCTATCGGGCGCGGTGGTGGTATGTGCCCTATCCCCTCACCTCAGCGACCTTCCGCACGGCGCCGCTGCTCACCTCCGAGCGGCTGCGCGCCACGCCGCTGGCGGAACAGGTAGACTCGCTCCGTGACACGCAGCGCAGCGTCACCCCCTACCGGCTGGCGACCCGCGCCACACCGGCCGCGCTGGTCACCGATGCCGAGGACACCGACTCCTTCTACGATGAGGCGAAGGACGCCTTTCGCTTGCTCGGTGTGCAGCGGGGCGCCGTGCTGGCTCTGGTCAGCCCGCCGGAGCAACGGTACTTCGCCGCGGAGTTATCGGATCGCCTTGGCTACGCCGGCATCCGCGCGCACTTGGTGATCGACCGTAGCGCAACCAGCTCCAGCGATGCACTGACGGCGCTGCGGCCAGACCTGGTCGTCGCCGCTGGTCCCGCATCAGCCGTCTCGGTCACCCCTGACATCACGATCCGTGATCCAGCCCGTGAAGGCGCCGATATCTACCTGGCGCCTGAGGTGGGGATGATCGCCGTGCGGCGTGCGGCCGGGGAACCGTACCGCCTGCTGCCCGGATACGTCCACATTGAGACCAACCCGGATGGCCGCCTGATCGTCACATCGCTGCTGCGCCATCATCAACCGGTGATCCGTTACCTGACGGGAGACCGCGGCCGGCTGGTGCGCGGCCGGCTGTGGCTGAGTGAGGTCGCCCCGTGAGCGACGCGCAACCGATCGCACCGCTTACCCCCGGCCAGCGCGACGCCCTGCGCGCCACACTGACGCTCGCCCGCAGCCTGCCGATCTATCGTGCGTCCCTCGCGATGGCGCACGTTGGCGCTTCCCCCGAGGACATGCTCGCAGAGCTGCCCGTCTTCGACCCGGGCAAAATCGGCCGGCTGGCCCTGGAGGTGCTGGAGCAGCGCGCGCGCGACCTGGGCGGCATCGAGATGACCTCGGGCACCACCGGCGGGCAGCCAAAACGCCGCATCCTCAGCGACGAGGATGTCACCCTTGACGCTGCCCTGGTCGCCGAGCTGTTCCACGTGGCCGGGGTGCGCGCCGCGGACCGGGTGGTAGCGGTCGAACTGGCGGCTACCACGCTCTCTGCCGCCTTTCTGGAGGGCGCCGAACGGCTCGGTGTGCGCTTCGCGGTGGCGCTGGCGGCAGTGACCGCAGCGGACGCCGAGGCGCTCGTGCGGCTGCAGCCGGATGTCGTGGCCGGCCCGCCGAGTGTGCTGACGCGCCTCACCCCTGCCCTGTGTGCCCGCCCGCCCCGGCTCGTGATCTACAACGGTGACCGGCTGCCACCGGCGACGCTTGACACCCTGCACGGGGCCGGCATCGGCGTACGCTCGCTGTACGGCCTAACGGAGACGTCTGCCCTGGGCGTCGAGTGCTGCGAGGGGACCGGCATCCATTTGTGCCCGCGCTATGCCCTGCACGAGACCCGATTGGTGGACGGCGCAGACGAGCTCCTGGTGACGACACTCGGCTACGCAATGCCGCTGCTGCGCTACCCCACCGGTGACCTGGTGCGTGTTGAGCCGGGCCGCTGTCCGTGCGGGCTGGACTGGCCCCGCGTCACACTGACTGGCAGGCGTGGCGATCAGTTCTCGCTGTTCGATGTCAAGCTGACACCCGATGATATAGCCGGTGTGCTCCCTCCCTGCGATGATCCGTTTCTCCAGGTCGTGCTCAGCACCAACCCGGATGGTTCAGAACGGCTCACGCTGCGGCTGCCGCGGGCGCGGGCGGCACAGCGGGTGGCAATTCGCCAGGCATTACGCCACCATCCGCTGCTCGACTACCTCATCACGACCCGCGCGGTGCGAGTACGTCCGGTCTTCATCACACCGCCGGCCGGACGCAAGCCACCACGGTTGATCGACCGCCGCGGAGAACGGAGAAGCATGTGAGTGCCGGCCCAGTAGTCCGGTTCAGCGACGCGCCTGCGGATGTGCGAGCGGCGCACGCCCTGTGCCTGCAGCGCATGGGCCCGGCGCTGGTAGAAGACGCTGCCGGCTTCGCGCGCTCCGCCACCGAGGCGACCGTCGATTGGGTTCCCGTACTGGCGCTGGCCGAGATTGATGGCGAGCTGGCCGGCGTGCTGCTGGGCGGGCTGCTGCCGGCCGTGCGGCTGGTCTCCCTGCCGTATACCGCCATCGATGAGCGCTTCGAGCGGCGCGGGCTGTGGCGGGCGCTGAAGGCGGCGACCCTTGCGCGGCTGCACGAGATGGCGGCTGAGCGCGGACTGCCCGCCCCATTCGGTAACGTCTCCGAGGAGGAGGAAGGCGGCTATCACTACCAGCAGAAGCTGAAACAGGGAGCGACACCGTTGCCGGTGCCGTACCGCCAACCAGCCGAGCAAGGGCTTGAGGAGACGGCGCTCGCGCTGACCTTTGATCCGTTCCCGGGTGCACCCACCGGCTTCTCGCGAGATGAGCTGCTGGCGATCGTGGCGGCGCTGTACCGTGCGCTGTACCGCATCGCCGAGCCAGAGGCACACCCTGCCTACCAACGCATCCGCGCGGCATTCACGGAGCGCGAGACATGAGCCGTCGCCCGCCGCGCGATGAAGACGCGACCATCGAGGCGGTGCGCGCGGCCATTGTCAAGCATCTGACCGTGCCCGGCACAGCCACGCCCCTGGAGCCCTACCCGGAGCAAATCGCGGGTGCCCGGTCCATGCTGCGCGGTGCTGTTGCGGAAATGGCCACGGGCGAGGGGAAGACCATTGCCGCCGCCTTCACCGCCGCGGTCTGGGCACGATCCGGGCCGGTGCACGTCGCCACCGCCAACGGCTACCTGGCGGCGCGCGATGCCGATCTGTTGCGTCCGGTGTATGCGGAACTGGGTTTCACCACCGGCGCGGTCACGCCGGAGATGCCGCCACGGACCCGCCGCGCCCACTACCGGCGAGATATCGTCTACAGCACGCTGTCGGAGCTCGGCTTTGACTACCTACGCGACCGGCTGGTGCTGCGACCGCTTGACCGCGTGCAGGTGCGTGGCCTCGGCTCACTGATTGTAGATGAGGCCGACTTGCTGCTGATTGACGAGGCGCGTACCCCGCTGATCATCGCTGATCCGACCGACGAACCGCCGGAGCCGCTGCTGATCCAGCTGGCGCCCATCATCGCAGCGCTGGTACAGGCACAAGCACAGCGTGTTGAGCAAAAGCGGGCACTGCTGGATGGCATCGCGGCGGACAGCTTTGACGCCGCAGTGCTGGCGGCACAACTCCGGCGGGGAGCACCCCGTCACCCCGCGGTGCTCGATTACTTCTCACGCCGGCCGCAGGCGGCGCGCAACGCTGAGCAGGCCGAACGAGAACTGCGCGGGGGGCACGCCGCCACACTGGAAGAAGGCCTGCTGTTCCGCGTGGATGAACAGGCGCGCACCGGCTACTTCACCGCCGAGGGACAGACCGTCATCGAGGCGCAGCTCGGCCCGCTCTTCGAACGGCCCGATGCACCGCCGGAGATGCTGGCAGCGCTGCATAACCTGCTGCTCGCCTTTGCCTTGTTTGAGCGTGACCATGACTACCTTGTACGGGACGATGCCGTTGTCCTGATTGAGCCCTCGACGGGGCGAGCCGCGGCCGGCCGGCGCTACATGCAGGGGCTGCACGCCGCTATCGAGACGAAGGAGCTGGGGGCGCCCGGGGAGCACAACCAGACTCGGGCTCAGATCAGCGTGCAGCAGTTTGCCCGTCAGTACACCCGACGCGCAGGCATGACCGGTACGGCCGCACCCGCAGCCAAAGAACTGGCCACCATCTATGGCATGGAGACCGCTGTCATTCCCCGCCACCGTCCAAACCGGCGCGTGGACCTCCCGGCGCGCCTGTTCCGCACTGCGGAAGAGGCCGATACGGCCGTCACCGCTGCCATCATCGCGGCGCACCGGCTGGGGCGGCCGGTGCTGGCAGGGGCGCAGGACCTGATGCGGGCCGAACGGCTCAGCGCGTTACTGACGCAGGCGGAGATACCGCACACGCTGCTCACCGCCCGCGACCATGCGCGCGAGGCCGAGGTCATCGCGGGCGCCGGGCGGTTCGCGGCGGTGACGGTCGCCACGACAATGGCTGGGCGGGGCACCGATATCCGGCTGGAGGACAACCTAGACACGCTGCTGGTCGAGCGGGCCGTGACCGTGGTCATGCAGCAAGCCGGGAGCGCGGTGTTTGACTGTCTCTCCAACACTGCCCGGGACCTACTCGCGGCGGGGTTGCGCAACGCCGGCGTCTCGGTGCAGGCCGGTGGCCTGCGACTGGTGGCGGGCAGTGGTGATGCGGCGGCCGGCGGCCCGCAGCTGTTCGCGCTCGGGCTGGAGGTGATCGCCGCTGAGCCAGCCATGGATCGGCGGCTGGACGATCAGCTGCGGGGTCGCAGCGGACGCCAGGGCGATGATGGTATCACCCGGCTGTTCGGCTCGCTGGAGGATGAGGTTCTGCGGTTCCACGGCGCAGCGGGCATGCGCGCGCGCGCCCTGGCGGCGCTGGAGCGGCACCCCTTCCTAGAGGGACGCGGCGCTGAGCGCGTGCTTGCGGACGCGCAGAGAAGAGCCAGCCGCGTCCATGCCGGGCAACGCAAGCGGCTATTTGAATTCGACCAGGTGCTGGAGGCACAGCGGCGGGCGATGCTGGCGGGGTATGAGGCTGTGCTGACGGCCCCCGATCCGGAACCAGCCATCCGCGCCTTTATCCCCGAGGTTGCCGCCGGCGTGGCATCGTGGCAGGAGGCCGCTGCCCTGTACGGCGCCGCCACCCCAGAGGGAATCGAAGCCGGACAGCCACCCGACCGGGCGGTGCTGAGCGCCATCATCGAGGAGCGCTACCTCCGGTCACGGGCCGAGGCGGGGCCGGCGTGGGGTGAGCTCGCCCGGGCGGCGCTGCTGCGGGCCACCACCGAGCTTAGGTCGGTACACGTAGACCGCACGGAGCACTTGCAGCGCCAGGCGCCAGCCGTGTACGGCTTCCTGCCGGGACCGCCGGAGATCCCCTATGCCAAGGAGGCCAGCGCCCTCTACCAGGACTATCGCTGGTCCGTCAAAGCCGAGACCATCGTTACGCTCACCACGCTGCCCCAGCGCTACGAGCGTGCGCTCAACCCGGAGCGGGTGCCCGTGCTCAGCGACCCGGTGCGTGTCTTGCTGGCGAGCATCGAGCGTCACGCCGGCGACGATCAACCGGACGCCGAAGGTGCATAATGGTAGAGGGCGCGTACACGAGGGGACGCGCGTCGCGAAAGGATGAGGGGATGAATTCGCTGTGGCCAGTCGTACGGCGTTCGGCGGGCGTTGCGCCGCTGTACCGCCGCCCGAGCCCGTGGCGCCGTTGGGGTGTCCTGGCCATGACCGCCGCGGGCGGGCTAGGGGTGGTGGCGTGTGGTGGCGGTGACAAGGGCGCCAAAGCCAGTGACTGGGTCCAAACCGACGGCGCCAGCGGCCGCATCAACCTCGATGACGTCCATGAGGCCTACGGCAAGTCGTTTGAGGACGGGAAGTTCCAGATTGAAAAGTTCACCCAGCGGGTCAATGAGATCTACGAGGGTGATCACCTTGTGGTCATCGAAAGCAAGCTGGTAGGCGACCGTGCCGACGTCTCCGGCTGGGAAGACCTGGACGGCGACAAGCAGGTCAAAGAGGGTGTTGACGACCAGCTGTTCACGATTTCCCAGGAGATGAAGGACAACGGCGGCTATAGCTCCCGTGGGTACGGCGCCAACAGCTACTACCACCATGGTCCCAGCCTGGTGAACGGCTTCCTTACCGCCTGGCTGATCAGCTCCATGTTCAACGGCGGGCGTACGGTGTATTACACACCGCCGATCATGTACGACAGTGTGCACAACTACCGCAACGGCTACCGCAGCAGCCCGAGCTACAACAGCCAGAAGGACCGCAACCGCACGTACGGCAGCAGCGTGTCTACCCGGTTCGGCTCCGACGCGACAGCGAAGCCCGTCAGCCCGGCGCGCAGTTCGTACCAGTCGCGCCAGGTGAGCAGCGGTGGCTTCAAGTCCAGTGGCAGCACGGGCCGCAGCATCAGTAGCGGCGGGAAGTCCGCCCCGATCAGCGGTGGCAGCCGCTCCGGCGGCACCTCCTCGGGCGGCAAGTCCGGCGGCGCCTCCTCCGGTGGCGTCTCCGGCGGTGGCGGGCTGATGGCGCTGTAGCGGCGACGGGAGCACACAGGCGATGCAGCGGTTCGACAAAGACGTTGAGAGCGTGATGCTGGACTATATGCCCAGCGATATCCACGACTACGACGGCACGGACTTCGACCTGCGCATCACCTTTGGCGACGACCCGCTGGACGACGCCTTCTGGGTGACCATGCCCGGCGCGGCGGAGACACTGACGCTGGGCCAGATGATCGAGCTGCACCTGCTCGGCCGTAGCCGAGAGGAGCGCGCCGCGATCATGGAGCGGCTGGACACCGACGCCAATCCTGACCTGCCGGAGATGTACCTCGCCATCCGCCGCGCCTTCGACGACCAAACAAAGGGTGAGGCGGTGCTCCGCTTCCACATCAACAAGGGCCCGTCCGACATCAAGCTGGAGGAGCCGGTCAGCCGTCACTTCAGCCGGGCGTACTCACGCCGGTTCGACTTCGACTACCGGCTGATTGACCTGGTACTTGACGTCCAGGAGATCGCCGGCGCTTCAATCCCGCCGGAGAAGCAGGCGGAGCTCAAGCGTGGGTTACGCCTGCTGCTGCTGCTGTACCTGATGGATCGCTATCGCCAGGATTTCGTCTTTGAGGGACGAGCATTCGATACCGTCGGCGTGGAGCAGGTGGCTGACTGGGCCGTGATGCAGGGGTATCTCGACCTGTCGGCCAAGCAGGTGGGCAGAGACTACAAAGGCGTGTACGCGCGCACGGAGGCAGGTACCAAGCTCGTGCGCGGAGTGGTGCGTGAGACCGACGAGCTGATCCGCAAGTACGACCACTTCGCCGATGTGACGTTAGATGACGAGCCGCCGCTGTTTCGCACCGGCCGGGGTGATGATCTGCGCCTGTGGGTCTACCAGGCAGAAGGTCTCGAGCCGCTGCGCGGCGCGTTTCTGATGAACCTCGAAAACGGCTACTACGATAAGGACTGGCAGCGGGTGTTCCAGGACGACGCCTGGTTCCGGGAACTGCTGACCATTGCCGGGGCGCCGTGCCCCGTGCCGGCGCAAAAGCTGGAGCGCATCATCCGCGCCGGCCGGGCTTGGGCCGAGCACAATCGCGACAACCGCGCTCGCGCCACGCGCGCCGCCGAGCTGTGGGACATGCCCGACCGATACTAGTTGTGCATCTCTTTGCCCTTCTACGCGTCAGTTGACAGCAATTCAGCGCGATCCTAAGATAGTGGAGCCGCCACGTGCGGCAGCGAGGGCAGCGGGGCTCGGTGGCTGCCATCACACCTGGTTTGACACAACACCGGGTAGTGGCTAGCCTAGGGAAGTCGGGAACACCCGCCCGAAGGGGCAGCGGAGCCCGACGACCGGAGCCCTCCGGTAGTACCACTGGTGTTGACACAAGTACTTCACCAGCGGTAAGATGACAAATGCGCCCCCAGCGAGCGGGGCGTAACCCGTGGACAATCGGTCGCAAGAGGCCAACCGGCGCAAGCTGGTGGTTTTGTGGTGCCGGTGGGGCGGGGTTGGACCTTGCCAACTGAAGAGTGAACGGAACGCGCGAGCGGGACCCGCGCATGCTGGATGCTGCCCGGAAGGGGAGTGTTTGGGATGCGATGAATGGAACCGAAGATCCCGCAAGGGATAAGCCGGATCTGATGAGAGTTTGATCCTGGCTCAGGATAAACGCTGGCGGCGTGCCTTACGCATGCAAGTCGCACGGGCACTTCGGTGTCAGTGGCGGACGGGTGAGGAACACGTACGTGACCTACC
>CAUJGQ010000169.1 GCA_963170165.1 Chloroflexota bacterium
GGACCTATGCGCCCTCCGTGGAGGTATGGCAGGCAGTTGCGGGCGGTGTGCTTGGTGAGTCCGGCGCACCCAACCGCCGCTGCTGGATCACACGCCACAGTAGGTAGGCGACACCCAGCGCATTCATTGTCATCCCGAGCCAGAGCAGCGGCGTCTTGTACTCGTTGAGGAAGAGCGCGGCGCCGGACAAGCCGATGACGGGCAGGATATCCGCGACATGGTGCGCGCAGCAAGCGAGCATCGCCGCCGTGCTCGTTCCGGTGCTCACCGCAACTCCACCCGCCCTGGCCCGCGCGTGCAATTGGCGCAGATATCCAAACAGGCCGATCTGCGTCCCGAACCCGACCATGATCGGTCCGGCAAACCAGCGATCAGCGCTGAGCTGCTCGACGGCGTGTGTCCATCCTTGGGCGATGGAGATGATCCCCAGGTAGAACGCAAGCAGGCCGGCGGCCCCGAGCGCACCGTACGCCGGCGGCCGGACGGGCAGACGCCGGCGCGGTGGCTGCAGCCGGTATCCGAGTGCGCTCACCGTCCGCTCCAACTCGGCCCGAGGCGCGAGGTGCGGTCGCCGTGCCACGAGTGCCGAAGCAGTGTGCTGGTCGATGGAGACGGCCTGCACGCCAGGCACGGCACGAAGCGCAGACTCCACCTGCTCGGCACAGCCGGCACAGGTCATCCCGCCCACCGCGTATCGTTCACGGACCATCAGCGGGCCGCCGCCGGGAGTGACCATCGAAAGCTCCTTGCCGCCACACCGGCAATTTGCATGAGCGTCAGGGTGATTGATTCGGTCGCGTCAGTGATCAAGGGGTGACCATCCGCGGTCTGGGCTGGGAAGGTAAGGGTTCCCTCCCGGTGATGACCGCCCTTCGGTGCATCCCAGGTGACTGGATATGCTTCTCGCCCGTCGCTTGTGCGCAGCAGAGCACGGTCGCGCAGGTCAACTTCATCGAGGTCTACCGAGTGCGTATCCATCACGACGGTGAACATGGCGCCGCCGTGCCGGCTCGTCCACGTGACCTTGACGGTCACCTGTCCCTGATCATCAGTCTGCGTCGCGCCAGCTGCGGGCTCGCCCCGATCATCGGCGGGGGTCGCCGTCTCCTGACCGCCGCAGCCACCGAGCCAGAGTCCGGCGGCGGCCACCGCGGCAATCAGATACCAGTGCCAGCACCCGCGGCGCATCACGGTGCTTCGCCACCCTGATCTATGGATCATTTCCGGCTCCCCTCACCGCGGCGGGGACGTCAGCGCGGTGCTGCACCGAGTGTGGCGCGTCCAGCTGAGCCGCCGCTGATTCGAGGCTGAGTGGTAGCTGAGGGCGGCGAACCGTCCCCGGCACCGAGCCAGGGGCGTGCGCCGCGCCCGACCGCTGATCTTCAGCAAGCGCATCCAGAGGGTATCGAACTGCAGCCGGGCGGCCTCGGTGGTGGCCAACCAGCGGCGCAGGGTATCGAGCAACCACTGACCCCCGTCACCAGTCGGGGATGCAGGCCGCCAGGGTGGGAATGAGCGCCACGGCAACCCACCGTCGCTGGTCAGCCAGCCGCCACCCAACGCCGCATCCAAGGGGACACCGGCAGCGGTCGGAAACGTGAACCGGAGAGTGATAGACCCGGCCATGCAGCACCAACCGGCTCGGGATGTCAGCAACCCCGCGTATCCGGCCGGTGCCTCCCTCGGACCACCTCACCCCGCTCGGCGGCCCTCCATGAATAACCCGGGCTAGATCAAGTAACTGGCCGGACCTTCGGCCGGCTCGCGGCTGCCGGCAGCGACTGCTTCCTGCGTCTTCCGCGACGCAGGTGCACGTGCGGCATCCGGCAGCGGGGACTGCGCGGCGGCTGTCGCATCTGCCGGATACTCGCGCTCTGCCTGCTGGGCCAGGGCGGGAAGGATCACCTTCAGCGACAGCGCTCGGCCGCGGCTACCCACGCGAATCCGGCTACCCGAGGGCGCCGATTCGGATAAGAGCAGGCCGGCGATCGGGTCGATCACGAACCGCTGCAGTGCCCGACGTAGCGGCCGTGCGCCGAACGATGGCGAGAAGCCCTCGCGCACGATCACCCTCCGTGCGGCAGGGGTGAGGTCAATGGACAGCCCGCGCAGCCGCAAGGCGGATCGCAGATCGGCCAGTTGCAGATTGATGATCTGATGCAGCTGCCGCTCGCTCAGCGGCTCGAATACGAGGATCTCGTCGATGCGATTGCGGAACTCAGGCCGAAAGGTGCGCTGAAGCGCGGCCGCCACCGCCTCGCTCAGTCCGGTCCGGTCAGACGGCGCCAAGCTGATGCTGGCTAGCGGCTGCTCGCCCTGGTGATCACCAGTGCCCAGGTTGGACGTCATGATGATAACGGTGTTGCGGAAGTCAACCACCTGGCCATGGCCGTCCGTCAGCCGGCCGGCGTCGAGAATCTGCAGCAAGACGTGGAAGACGTCCGGGTGCGCCTTCTCAATTTCGTCAAAGAGCACCACCCGGAACGGCCGCCGCCGCACCAACTCCGTGAGCGAGCCGCCATCGTCATAGCCGACATACCCCGGCGGTGCGCCGAACAACCGGGCGACGTTGTGCCGCTCCATATACTCAGACATGTCCAGCCGCAGCAGCGCATCCGGGTCATTGAACAGCGCTTCGGCCAGTGCCCGAGCCAGCTCCGTCTTGCCCACTCCGCTCGGACCAAGGAAGAGGAAGCTGCCAATCGGCCGGCGAGGGTCGCCCAGGCCGGTGCGTGAACGGCGCACAGCTCCCGCCAGCAACCGGACCGCCGCATCCTGGCCAACGATGCGCTGATGGAGCCGCTCCTCCAGCTTCAGCAGCCGGGTGGCCTCATCCTCCATCACTCTCGACACCGGGATGCCGGTCATGGCCGCAACCAGCGCCGCGATGTCCGCCTCACCCACAGTCGGGACGCCGTCCAGGCGGTCCAGCCACTCCAGCATCCGGCGGCGATCGGCGCCGTGCAGCGGGCTGAGCCGGCCATTCGCGCCCGTGGCCGCGGTGGTTGGGTCCGGCAGGTCGGGCGCAACACCGCGCAACAGCACGGCCTTCGCGGCAGCCTCGTCGATCAGGTCAATCGCCTTGTCCGGCAGGCGGCGGGCGGGCAAGTAGCGAGCCGACAGGCGCACCGCCGCGGCCACGGCGTCATCACCGATCTGCACGCCGTGGTACTCCTGATAGCGGTCCCGCACGCCGCGCACGATTGCCCGGCTCTCGGCCGGCGATGGCTCCGCCACCCACACCGGTGAGAAGCGTCGCTCGAGCGCCGCGTCACGTTCGATGTACCGGCGGTACTCCTCTGGCGTCGTCGCTCCAATCAGGCGCAGCGCACCCCGCGCCAGCGACGGCTTGATCATCGCGGCGATGTCGAAGCCACCTTCCGAAGCGCCGGCGCCCACGATCAGGTGTACCTCGTCCACGAAGAGGATGATGTCGCCCTGCGCCCGCTCCACCTCTTGCAGGATGCCCTGCAGCCGCTCCTCAAAGGCGCCGCGCGCACGCGCGCCCGCGACGAGCCCGGGCATGTCCAGGGCGACGATCCGCCGCCGCCGCATCGCCTCCGGCACCCGGCCGGCTGTGATCCGCTGCGCCAGCCCCTCGACAATCGCCGTCTTACCCACACCGGCCGGGCCGATCAGCACGGGGTTGTTCTTCAAGCGGCGGGTGAGCACCTGCATCACCCGGCCCATCTCGTCGTGCCGGCCGATTACCGGGTCAAACCGGCCGGCCGCCGCCTGATCAATCAGGTCGTCACCGAAAGCGATGAGGTTGGGAATCGCCGTGCGGGGGAAGCGGCGCGGTCCGGGTTCCGGCACGGCCAGGCGGTGATGGAGGGCTGTGTGTGTCACGCCCTCACGCTCGAGCACCGCGGCCACATCCGGATACCCCAGCGCCGCCAGCACGAGATGCGTCACCCCGGCCTCCGGTGTCCGCGTGAGCTTCGCCTCCTCGGCACAGCGCACCACAAATTCATCGGGACCACCTTCGCACGGCGTGGCGGCGCCCAGGGTGATCGTCTTCTGAAACCGGCGCACGTCGACGCCGCAGGAGGCGAGCGGGCCATCCGGCCGGCCCAACTCGGCTTCAGCCATGATCGCGAGCATATTGAGGGGCGACCAGGCGACGCCGGCGCGACGGGCATGGGCGATCGATGCGTCAATCGTCGCTCGTGCCTGTAGGTCAAGGGGCGGCAGCCGCACGTCGAACCCTCCTCGCCCTTCTCCGGTCGATGGTCTCAGCCACCGGCCGGCCGTGGCGTACGTTCCGCTCAAGACAGGCGAAGGTGGCGCCGGTTTGGCCCGGCGCCACGCGATCCTATCAAGCCACTCAGCACCGGTGCAGGTTACGCGCCTGCGGTGCGCTGCAGCGGTGTGGCCACCGGCCGCGCCGTCACCTCGACCTCGTCCTGGGGCACGGCCGCCCGGGCTGGCGTGTGCTTGACGTCATCGGGCACCAGCGGCCGCGTGTACGCCGCGAACTCGAAGGTCCGTCCGTCCGGATCGGGAAAGTAGATGGAGTTGACGAACTCGTCGATGGCCTCGGCATCCTCGGGAATCAGGCTAGGATGCGAGGCCTGCTTGCCGTCGTAGCCGTAGAAAATGTGGTGATTGACCTCGGTGACCGGCACGCCCGCCGCCCGCAGACGGTTCTTGTAGTCCTCCTGGTCGGCCAGGGGGATTTCGAAGGCCACGTGGTGCATTGAGCCATGGGCAGAAGTGCCGGACTTGTTCACCGGTCGCTGCTGCTGGCCGGTGGCGGGATCGAGGCCGTTCCAGCCCGAGGTTGCGATCTCGGGGGCGTGATCGGGGGCGTTCGGATACCAGCAGGCGGAGATCATGCTGTTTTCGGCGATCTTGAAGAAGAACTGCTGACCGCCGCCGGGCAGGTTGGACGTCCGCACGAGGGGCAGGCCGAGCACATCCTCATAGAAGTGCTTGGTCTTCTCCATGTCGGAGCAGACCAGGGCCAGATGGTTGATGCCGCGGACGTTGAACTTGGTCGACTTCGTGGTAGCCACCGAATCGTCTCCTTGGCGTCAGGCCGGCCGCGCCGGCCGCCGGCTAGATTGTGACCGCGAGTACGCCAGGCTGCAGGCGCGCCGCCGCGTCCTCGGCACGGGCCGGGGCATCACGCACGTCGTCAGCAGTCAGGTCGCGGGACCAGGCCGAGAACTCCAGCACGGTGCCGTCCGGATCGTGGAAGTACAGCGAGCGCATGCACTCGGCCTCACTACCCTGGTGGTTGTCGCTGTGGCTGACGATCTCGGTCACTTCGATGCCGGCCGCCTGCAGGCGGGCGCGGTACTCGTCCATCTCCTCTAGCGGCACATCGAAGGAGAGGTGATGCATGGCGTCCTTGGCGGCGACGCCGCTGACGCCACGCACCGGCCGGCCCTCGTCATCGAACGGCTGCCATGGGGCGACGGAGACGCCGGGCTGCGGGGCGGCGGCAGCGGCGAACCAGAAGAAGGCGATGCCGTCGTCCTCGGTGATCTGGAAGAAGAAATGCTGCCCGCGACCGCCCGGATATTCCAGCGTCTTCACCAGCGGGAAACCGAGGACACCCTCATAAAAGTCCACGGTCTTCTGCATGTCGCTGCAGGTCAGGGCGATGTGATTGTAGCCCTTGATCTCGAACTTGGATGAACTCGACCCCATTCCACTCCCTCGCAGTTCACAGCGGCGGCATCCGCTGGTCCCCTCTACGTCCCGGCCGGAGACCGTGCCGTCCGCCCGTTGGTGGTGACGGCTGCCGGCCCCCTGGTGCATTTGCTGCTGGCACAAGCCCAACTTCTCCCGCGCCCGCCTCCTTTCTCAGCCACGCCGGGGCGGCTCCCCTGCTAGCGACCGGTGCCACGCAGCCGCGGATCCAGGATATCGCGCAGCGCATCGCCCAGCAGGTTGAAAGACAGCACGATCAACGTAATCGCAATACCCGGCGCCAGTGCCATCCACGGCTGCTGCGTCATGGCGCCGCCCACGTTGGCGCTGAGCATCGATCCCAGGCTGGAGTTGGGCGGGGCAATGCCAAAGCCGAGGAACGACGCCGATGCTTCCGTCAGGATTGCGCCACCGATCACCACCGAGATCAGCACCAGCACCGGCGCCAGTACGTTCGGTAGTACATGCTTGACGGCGATCTTCCAGCCGGGCAATCCGAGCATCCGGGCTGCTTCGATGAATTGCAGTTCCTTGATGCCGAGCACCGCCCCGCGCACTACCCGCGAGGATGACGGAGCGACGAACACCACCATAATGATCACGATATTGCGCAGGCTCGGCTGGAAAACCGACGCCAGGGTCAGCAACAGCACCAGCGGCGGAAACGACATCAGGCCGTCCACCACCCGCTGAATCACCATGTCGGTCCGGCGGCCCGAATAGCCGCTGACCAGGCCGATCATGGTGCCCAGTCCGACACCAAAGACGCTGGCAAACAGCCCGGCCACCATCGATGGCCGGGTGCCGTAGATCGCCCGCGCGAACACGTCCCGCCCCAATTCGTCCGTGCCGAACCAGTGATCCGCGGACGGTGCGCCCAGCCGCCCGACGAGCCGGGTCATATTCGGGTCGGTGGAGGTGAGCGGCGGCGTAATTTCCTTGCCGAGCACGCTGATCCCCGGCCCAAACAGCGCGATGAAGGCGAAGAAGACGATGATGACCAGGCCAATCGCGCCCAGTACTTTACGACGGACAAGGGTGAGCGCTCGCCGCCAGAAGGCCGGGCCGGAGCGTTCGGCCAGGGCAGGTAGCATCACCTGGCTGCTGGGGATCGCACTCATTCCCGTATTCCTTATGAGTAGCGGATGCGCGGATCGATGACCGCATAGCAGACATCGACCACCAGGTTGATGGCAATCACCCCGACCGTCAGCATCAGCGTCGTCGCCATCACCTGGGTGTAGTCACGGTCAGCGATGGCCGCAAATGCCAGCCAGCCCATGCCGGGAATATTGAAGATACGCTCGACAATCAGACTGCCACCGAGTAAGAAGCCGGCCTGATTGCCGACGATCGTGATCACCGGGATCAGCGCGTTGCGGAAGGCATGGCGGGTGATGACGTTCCGTCCCGGTAGTCCCTTAGCGCGAGCGGTGCGGACATAGTCCTGGCGCAACACTTCCAGCAAGGTCGAGCGCATCATCCGCATCGTCACCGCCGAGAGCGAGTAGCCGAGGATCAGGGCGGGCGGAATGAAGGCGCTGAAACTGCGGAAAGGATCCTGCCAGATGTAGGGAATGCCCGTCGGCGGCGCGTAGCTGAACCATTTGGAGCCGAAGATCACGAAGAGGGTGCCGATGAAGAACGTCGGCACCGCTACCCCAAGAATGGCAAACAGCCGCAGGCAGTAGTCCACCAGCGTGTCCTGGCGCAGCGCGGAAATCGTGCCGATGGGGATCGCCAATGCGAATGACACGAACAGGCTCATGACGAACATCTGCAACGTGTACGGCAATGCATCCCCGATACGCGACCAGATTGACACGCCCGAGGCACGCAGGGAGTTGCCGTAGCACACCTTTGCGTCCTTCTCGCAGCCCAGGATGACGTCGTGCCACCAGGTGAGGTACCGCTCCACCGGGCTGCGGTCGAGCTTCAGCTCGCGGCGGAGGTACTCCACCTGGTCTTTGCTGACGATTCCCGAACCGGCAAGGTTCGCCTCGATCACATCGCCCTTCTGGAGATTGATCGCCATAAAGACGAACACGCTCACCAGCAACGTCACCACAATCGAGGACAGGATCCGGCGTGTGATATACGCCGTCATGCAATGCTCCTACGAGGGCAGCTTCCAGCCCCACTGCGCCGGCGCGCGGAACCCTGGCGTCCAGGCGTGCATGGCATCGAGCACGTTGAACACATTGGAGCGGCGCGACATGGTCTTGTAGCCGTGGTAGGTAAAGGCGCGATAGACCTGATCGAGGTCGCGGTCCATGATCTTCTGCCACAGCACCTGGCGCTTAGCGTTGTCGAACTCGACCCGCTGTGCCTCTGCTGCCGCGTCGATCTCGGGGTCCTTGATGCCGAACGTGTTGTAGCTGCTCTTGGAGTGCATCTGCGCGTAAACGAACCCATCGGGCTCGTACGCCGGGCCGGTCAGCCAGCCAAGATAGACATCCTCGTACTCGCGGGTCCGAGCAATTGTGTTGTACGCCAGCGTCTCCAGCGCGATGAACTTGGGCTTGACCAGGTCGCCGAGTCCCTGCTTCCACTGGTCGACCATCGCCAGGTGCGTCACATGACGGAGCAGATAGCCGCCCGGATCGGAGGAGGCGATACCAACCGCATCGAACTCCAGCGGCTTCTGAGCCGAGAACCCAGCAGCTTGCAACAGCTGCTTCGCCTTGGCGATATCAAACTTCTGGTACTGGCCCAACTGTTCCGGCCGCCAGGGCCACTCCTGGAACTCGCCGGTCTTGGCATCCTTGAAGAAGGTGAAGTCAAGCGGATAGGCGCCTTCGGCGGCCAGGCCATCGGCAAGACCCTGCACCATGTCTTTGCGGTTGAACGCCAGTGACAGCGCCTGGCGGACGCGGGCATCGTTCCAAGGTGGCTTCTCCAGCTTGAAGGCGACGTGCGTCATGCCCCAGGTGGAGGGGCTGACCACCTGGAAGACCGACTTGGGGTCGTCGAACACGCCAGCGCTCTTCGGTTCCTTGATGCCGTACGCCCACAGAATCTGGTCAATCTGGCCGTTCTTCCAGGCCGCGATCTGGCTGTTGCGGTCGGCATAGAACTGACCGTGGATGGCGTCCAGATAGGGCAGTTGCATGCCCGTGCGCCGATCCTTCTTGAAGTAGGTCGGGTTCTTCTCCCAGTCGATCGTCTGACTGGTTTTGTAGTCCTTCAAGATCATCGGGCCGGTGCCGACGGCGACCGTCTTGGACTGCGGCGTGCCAAGCAACTCGGTCGGCATCACCGAGTGCTTTTGCGAAAGCAGGTTATTCAGGAAGTAGGCGGCCGGCTTGTTGAAGGTGATCTTGAGCTGGTTGGAGCCAACTGCCTCGATGCTCTTGACATCGGTATAGTTCGGCGCCTGAAATGGCGCCTTGCGGAACGCCTCATAGCTGGCGCGTACATCCTCGATGCTGAGCGGCCGGCCATTGACCGGCGGACGATCTTGGAACTTCACGCCTGGACGCAAGGTGAAGATGATCGTCGATGGATCGGGCTGTTCCCACTTTTCGGCGAGATCGCCCACCGGCCGGATACCGCGATGGACATCGTCGAAGTCGGTGACGTGCATTTCGACGAGGCTGTTGTACACCGGGCCGAAGGAGCTTTCGCCGGAGGCCGGGTCAAGCATGTCCCAGGTATTGGTCAGGACCAGCGTGACATTAAGCGTGCCACCGGCTTTGGGACCTTGCTTCTGGCCGGGCAGGTTCTTGAACTTGGACGCGGTGTACTTCATCCGGTACTCAAGCTCAGGCGTGGTGGCGAGTGCCTTCTCCGCCGCCGTTAGTTGCCCCGGCAGTGCTTCCTCAACTGATGCCGCCGTCGCCTGCGCCGAGCCGCCGCTGTTTGCGCCACTCGGAGTGTCTTTCTTCTCACCGTCGCCGCTGCAAGCGGCCACAAACGCAGCAGCTGCGGTTCCCATACCCATGCTGCTCAGCCAGCGGCGGCGGGAAAGCTTGCGTCGCTGCCCGCGCCCCAGTGTCATGCCGCTCACATGCCCCTCCTGTTATCCCGTTCCGGCCGGCATTCCCGAGACCCGCCCCACTCCCGGCTACTGGTATGCGCCTCACCCCAGGGTTGCAATCAACCCGGCTTTTCTGTATACCGAGTTGGCAATCTTGTGTACGTTGCAGTCTAGCGCGTGGCCGAATGGTGTCAATACCCGCCGCCTGCGCGGCCGCGAATAAGAAGGAGGGTGCGATGCGCAGTGCCGGGCTTCTCGCCCTGCGGATGAGTGCAGGACTGCTGTTCGCCGCTCACGGTTTCCCGAAATTGTTCGGGGGCGCCGGCCGCAGCGTTTCTCCGCGCGTGCAACAGTATCTCGGCCAGGGGTTCGCCGGCGCGATGGAGCGTGGCGGCCAGAGCAACTTCACCGCTAGCCTGACGCGTATGGGGGTGCCAGCGCCAAGGCAGATGGCATTGGTCGTGGGACTGACGGAGTTCGTCGGCGGCCTCTGTCTGCTGACGGGCTTCGCAACCCGGCTGTCAGCGGCGGCGCTGGCGGTCAATATGGTGGTCGCGATCAAGCTTGCCCACTGGAAGCAGGGGCTGATCGGCGCCGCCAGCGGCTACATGTATGCCCTATCGATGCTGGGTGGCATGCTGGCAATAGCCGGCAGCGGTGCAGGCGCGCTGTCGCTCGACCATCGCGTCGGTGGGTGGCTGGCGCGCCGCCGGCGCAGTGAGCTGGCCGGCGCCGACATCCCGCCACAGACCTAGCATCGGTGGTGGGGCAGGCTACTGGCCGGTCCGCGCCACACTCAGCGACGTGCGATGGGGCCCGATGGAGGTACTGCCATGTCTGAGTCAACCAACGGCCGGCATGCCGGCGGCCCGCTCTCGGGCATCCGCGTGCTCGAGTTTGGCTCGCTGCTGGCCGGGCCGCTGTGCGCCCGCATCCTCGGCGATTTTGGCGCCGACGTCATCAAGGTGGAGTCACCGGGCGATGGCGATCCGCTGCGGCGGTGGGGCCAAGAGCCATACCACGACCGCGACCTGCTGTGGACGATCTACGCCCGTAACAAGCGCTCCATCACCATCGACCTCCGCCGGCCGGAGGGGCAGGAACTGGCGCGCAGGCTGGCGGCCCGCAGTGACATCCTCGTGGAGAACTTCCGCCCCGGCACGCTGGAGAAGTGGGGGATGGGTCCGGAGGCGATGAAGGAGATCAACCCTGACCTGATCATGGTGCGGGTCTCCGGCTTCGGTCAGAGCGGCCCCTATAGCTCCAAGGCCGGCTTCGGCAGCGTGGCCGAGGCAATGGGCGGCATCCGCTATCTCACCGGGTTTCCTGACCGGCCACCGGTGCGCACCGGCGTCAGCCTGGGTGACTCGCTGGCGGCGCTGTTCGGCGTGATTGGGGCGCTGCTCGCCCTGTGTAAACGGGAGCGGAACCACGGTCAGAACGGAACGGCCGGCGGCCAAGTGGTGGACGTCGCCATCTACGAGGCGGTCTACGCCTTGATGGAGAGCCTAGTGCCCGAGTACGTGCTTCAGGGAAAGATCCGCCAGCGTACCGGCGCCGTGCTGCCGCATGTGGCGCCTTCCAACGTCTATCCCTGCGCCGACGGCGTCTCGGTGATCATCGCGGCCAACGCAGACAACGTCTTTCGGCGGCTGTGTGCCACCATGGGACAGCCGGAGCTGGCGACCGATGACCGCTTCGCCACACACCAGGCGCGAGGCGAACACCAGGCTGAGATTGACGCGATCGTCGCCAGGTGGACCGAGCAGCATACCAGCGAGGAGATCGTGGGGCTGATGGATGAGGCGGGCGTGCCTGCCGGTCCGATTTACACGGCGCGCGAGATGACCGCCGACCCGCACTTCCGCGCCCGCCGGATGATCATCGAAACCCCGATTGAGGATGGGGTGATGTTTCCCATGTCCGGCATCGTACCCTCGCTCAGCGCCACACCGGGCAGCGTGCGCTGGCCCGGGCCGCTGGAACCTGGCAGCCACAACCGCGAGGTGCTGTGCGAGGTGCTTGGCCTCAGCGAGGCCGAAATCGACAGCCTGACCGAACGGCAGCTGGTATAGGGGGCACACTGATGACCAGCGGGAATGGTGTGGCGGGCCTGCTGCTGCCGGATGAAGTGCTGGTCGTCGATGTGGGACCGCGTGACGGCCTGCAGAACGAGGCACGCCCGGTCTCGGCGGCAGAGAAGATCGCGCTCATCAATGGGCTGGCGCGCGCCGGTATCCGCCGCATCGAAGCCACCTCGTTCGTCAGCCCGAAGGCGGTGCCGCAGATGGCGGACGCTGCCGAGGTGATGGCCGGTATCGACCGAGTGGCAGGGGTAGAGTACGCGGTGCTCGTGCCCAACGTCCGCGGACTGGAACGGGCGCTGGCTGCTGGTGCCGGCATCGTCAACGTGGTGGTGGTGGCCACGGAGACCTTCAACCACCGCAACGTCAATATGAGCGTCGCGGAATCGATGGCGGCGTTCGACACCATCACCAGAGAGGCGCGCACCGCCGGCGTACCGGTCAGCGCTGTGTTGGGCGCCGCCTTCGTCTGCCCGTTTGAGGGCAGCGTGCCTGCCGAACAGGTGCTGGGACTCGTTGAGCAATTCGCCCAGACCGGCATCACCGAGCTGACACTGGCCGACACGATCGGCGCCGCCCATCCGGCGCAGGTCGCGCGTTTGGTGACGGCGATCCGGGAGCGGTGGCCACACTTGGCGCTCGGCCTGCACCTGCACGACACCCGCGGGTTGGGGCTGGCGAACGCGCTTGCCGCCGTGACTGCCGGCGTGACACGCCTCGAGGCTTCGGTCGGTGGTATCGGCGGCTGCCCGTTTGCGCCCGGCGCCACCGGAAACGCCAGCACCGAAGACCTGGTCTTCATGCTGGAGGCGATGGGCGTACACACGGGCATCAGCCTGGAGGCACTGATCGCGGTGGCGCAAAGCGTGCCGGCGATCGTGGGGCATCCGGTTTCGAGCAAGATGCTGGCCGCAGGACCGCCCAGGCCGGCACCGCCGGCCAAAACCCAGACGTAGAGGAGCAGGCGACGATGGCAGGCACCGTAACCCGTCAATCAATCAACGCGGAGGCTGCGCGCGCGGCCATTGAGGCGGCCGAAGCACAGGCCCGTGCCATCGGCGTGAACATGGTGATCGCCGTCGTGGACGAGTCCGGCACGCTCAAGGCCTTCTCGCGGATGGACGGCGCGCCGCTGCTCAGCGTCGAGATCGCCAAAGACAAGGCGTATACTGCGGTCGCCTTTGGCATGCCTACCGACGCATGGTTCGACTTCATCAAGGAAGACCCGCCACTGCTGCACGGCATCACCAAGACCCCCCGCCTGATCGTGTTCGGCGGTGGTTATCCGCTGAAGGCGGGTGGCCAGGTGATCGGCGGAATCGGCGTCAGCGGCGGCCACTACAGCCATGACATGCAGGTGGCCCAGGCAGGTGTAGCCGCCGTGGAAGCTCTGGTGTCCTAGTCAGGGCCGCTTCACTTCACGCAGCAATGTGTTGAGCCCGCGGGTGATGTGACGTTGCATCAGCGACTCCGCAAGGGCGCCGTCGCGTTCGCGCAGCGCGTCCAAGATCGTCTGATGCTCCTTGAGCGACTCCGCCAGCTCGCGGTCTGAGTACCAGTAGAACGACTGAAACACCAGCGGCACCGACACAATCGAGCGCAGAATCGTCTCCAGCCGGACATTGCGCGAGGCGGTCTGGATGGCGCGGTGAAAGCTGTTGTTCAGGTCGGTCACGGTGCGAATCATCGCCAGCCGTTCTTCCCCTGTCGAGGCGGCGCCTGCCCGTTCTACCTGCGCCATGCGCTCGTTCAGTTCGGCGAGCTTGTCCAGCTCGGGGGTGGTGATGCTGCCGGCCGCAGTGCGCGCCGCGTGGCCCTCCAGCAGCATCCGCAGCATCGAGATCTCCTCGATGTCGCGCGCCGTCAACTGCCGGACCACGACCCCACGATTCTGAGCCGGTGACACCAGGTGCTCGGACTGGAGCCGCGCCAGCGCATCCCGAATGCGGGTGCGGCTCACCCCGAACTCCTCGGCCAGCCGCGCCTCAATCAGCCGCCCGCCGGGCGGGTAGCGTCCCGACAAGATCCCCTCCCGGATCAGGTCATAGATATTGACATCCGCGGCGGCGATGCCGGCGGCGCTATGCCGGCCATGCTCATTTGCCGGTGCTTGAGCGCGTGAACGCATGGATCCATCCTCACTGACTGCCCCGTTCGCATTGCTGCGCGCGGTTTGCACCGAGCTGCCACGGGATGGCTTGCCTGCTGATCGTGCGGTTATGGAATACCGCTACGACGCGTTGGTATACCAACCAGCCAGGTACCCGCGCATGTCACTGACAATTGTACAAGAAGGACGCCTCATGCGTCTAAGTGGATGGCACAACTGCGCCTTGATGGTTCGGCGCCTCCGCTGGGTATCACCGCCGCGCGACATTGCTCACTTCAGCAGCCTGCGACAGGCTTGTACACCGAGTGGTGTTCTTTGTATACTGTCGCACACACAGCACCGTGAGGAGGAGCCATGCCACGCCTGCGTCAAGTGCCACGTTCGGAAGCGGCGCCGTCGGTGATCGAGGCGTACGACCGGCTGTTCCCCGGCAAGGACCCGGTCAGCAACCCGGGCACCGCCACCGGCACCCCCGGTGACTGGTGGACCGTGATGGCGCTCGTCCCGGGGGTGCTCAGCTCGTTTCAGGCGAGCACGCGTGCCATCGCCAACCTGACCGCGCTGACCCCTTACCAGAAGGAGCTGGGGCTGCTACGCGCCGGCTTCGGCAAAGGCAGCAAGTTCGTGTACTCGCAGCACTGCAAGGCCGCGCGCCGGGCCGGCATCCCTGAGGACAAGATCGAGGCGGTGAGCGCCTGGGCCAGCTCCACCCTGTTTGATCAGATGGAGCGGGCTGTCCTGGCCTACGCCGATGAACTGGTGCTGGCCGATGGCCGTGTCCAGGAAGCCACCTTCGCCCGCCTCAAGGAGCACCTCTCCGACGAGGCGATCCTCGAGCTAACCTTCGCCGTGACGATGTATATGGGGTTCGCCGTCTTCAGCCGCGGGCTGCGGCTGGAGTACGACAACGTCGATGAGCGGCTGGTCGAAGTGCCGGCCCCCACCGATGACGCGGCGGCAGCGGATATCGGCGCGATTGTCACCGGAGCCCCACGCTAGGCGGGAGCATAACGCCCGTGCAGACGCCGGCCGAGCCGTTGACCAAAGCCGATCTCGTCACGCGCATCGAAACGCTGCTGCCCGCGATTGCGCAACGCGCGCGAGCGGCGGAGGATGCCCGCCGGCTGCACGACGAGACCATCGACGACGTCATCCAGACCGGCTTCTTCCGGGTGATGGTACCGAAGCGGTACAACGGACTCGAGCTCGATGTCAGCGCCGTCACCGCCGCCGGCCGGCTGCTGGGCCGCGTGTGTGCATCCTCGGGCTGGGTTATCCCATGGCTCGCCTGGCACAACCGCGGCCTGGCCATGTTCCCGCAGAGCGTCCAGGATGAGGTGTTCGCCGGCGGCTTTGGCTTGTCGGCCGGAGCGACCACGCTGACGGGGGAAGCGCGCCGCGTGCCGGGCGGATACCGCGTCTCCGGCCGGTGGTCGTGGGGCACCGCCATCTTGCACGCCGGCTTCGCCTCGCTCGGCGCGGTGGTGGCGGATGATCGTAACCGGCCCGTGACCGTACTCGCTCGCCGGCACAATTTGATCCTCCATGACGTCTGGCACACCGATGGTATGCGCGCCACCGGCAGCCTCGACATGGAGCTGCAGGATGCGTTCATTCCCGATGACTGGGTACTGGACGGCGCCGAGATGCTGGCGGGGAAGGCTCCTGGCCAGCTGATCAACACGGCCCCGCTGTATCGCTGCCCGACACGCCCGATCGCGGTCCTGGTGGCCACGGCTTCAGGAATTGGGGTGTCGGAAGGCGCGCTTGAGAACTACATCGAGCGCCTGGGCGGCCGGGTGCTGGCCTACTCCGGGGGAAAGCTCAGCCGCGACGAGCAATCGCACCGCATTCGCCTGGCGAGCGTCAGCGCCGAGGTGAAGGCGGCCGGCATGCTGTTCGATGCCGCGGTTGACCTCACCGCACAGTCTAACCGCGGCGAGCTCGAACTTACACTGCTGCAACGCGCGGAGGTACGCTTGTGGGCCGCACATGCGATCCAGGTGGCGCGCCATGCGGTGCAGGAGATCGTGGCTGCTTCCGGCGCCCGCGCGCACTATCTGGACGACCCGCTCCAGCGCGGGATGCGCGACCTGAACACGCTCTCCGGGCATATCGTGTTTGACCACGACCGCGCAGGAGACGTATACGGAAGGGCCGCCCTGGGGATGGAACTTGATCGCCAGGACTTTGGTGTATGAGCATGCCGGGCGCCTCGGCAGATGCGGGCACACGCCGCCCAGCGCAGTCCGAGCGCAAGGCACCGCGTCTGGGGATGATTGCAGCCTGCCGCACAGGCTACGGTGAGCGCTGCATGGACGACAGCGAACTGCGCATGCTCTGTCACCGGTTCTTCGACGCGATCGAGCGCCACGACCTCGAAGATGTGGCCGCTTGCTACGCGCCTGGCTTCTCAATCTGGGCCAACATCACCGGGGCGGCCAAGACCGCTCAGCAGAGCCTGCAGACGCTCGCGGACGGCAAACCCCGGCACCGGCGCCGCACCTATGACGACCGCAGGATCAGCACGTTTGCGACCGGCTTCGTCATACAGTACAGCGTCAACATCGTTCAGCATGATGGCCATCGCCGCTCGCTCTGGGCTTGCTTGGTCGCCCAGTGCAAAGACGGGCAGATCACTCATATCGATGAATATCTCGACTCCAGCCGGTTCACGGATGCTGCCAGGATGGCTGTGCGGCGATGAGGATGACCGAGCGCGAACTACGGCTGCTCTGTAACCGCTTCTTCGATGCGTATCAGGATCGCCGAATCGACGAGTTGCGTGCGATTTACGCCCCTAACTGCGTCATCTGGACGAACGTGTTTGGCGTTGAGAGGAGCGGGCATGACAACCTGGTCGCATTGCCAGCCAGCTATGCCCGGGCACGGCGGCGGACGTACGACGACCGCGTCATCAACATGTTCGACCAAGGACTCATGATCCAGTACACCTTGAGCGGTGTGCACCACACCGGTCACCGGGGGGCGCTCTCCGTCTGTATCGTCGCCCTGTGCAAGGAGGGCCTGATCACGCGGATAGACGAGTACATGGACACCAGCAAGTTCCCTGAGTGGCGCGGCCCCGGCTATCACGAAGACGGCTAGGAGCAGCCTGATGCGTCGCGACTCCGAGCTGCTGGC
>CAUJGQ010000170.1 GCA_963170165.1 Chloroflexota bacterium
TGCGCCCTGCAAGGCAACTGCGCCGCCGTCCTTTCTGGCACAGCCGGACCCCTCCGGCGCTGCGCGCCACCTCCCCTACTTCGCAGGGGCGGCAAGGGCGCCCCCCCTGCAGCGGCTGGTGGCTGGTGCGGCAGCATGAGAGCCTTCTCATCCGGCGCTCAGAACGCTCTCATCTTGCGGGTGTAGGCTCTCGGATGACCCGCCCAATCACACGCAGGATACCGGCGCACGATGTTCGAGAACGCCTCCTGGCACCCCCTGGTTGTCCATGCGCCGCTGGCGCTGATTCCCGCTTCCGTCGCCTTGAGCGCGCTGGACCTGCTGCGGCCGCGGCTGGGGCTGTGGCTGGCCGGGCTGTTGCTGCTGGTGGCCGGCGTGGGTACGGCGGTGATCGCCACCGGCAGCGGCGAGGCCGCCGAGCACCGCGCCGAGCGGCTCAACCCGGCGCTGGAGGATATCCAGGACAGCGGCCCGCTGGTCAGTACGGCCGGTGACGGCCACCTGCTCAAGGCCCACGCCGAACTGGGGGAGATGACCCGCAACCTCTACGGCCTGCTGTTGCTGGCCAACGCCGCTATCGTTGTTGCCTCGGCGCCGGCGCTGGCCCGCTGGCGTGGCCGCCGCTGGACGCTGGCCGGCGCACGGCTGGCTGCCGCCCGCTGGGCATGGACGGCCGCGGCCGCCGCCGGCCTGTTCCTGGTGGTGCTCACCGGCCATTACGGCGGCAAGCTCGTGCACGATTACGGCGCCGGTATCCGCCTGCCCGCCGCCGGCAGCAGCCGCGCCCCCTGAGGCAGCCCGCCTACGGGATCAGCAGCACGCGGCCGAAGGCAGAGCGGCTTTCGATGTAGGCGTGAGCGGCGGCCGCCTCGGCCAGCGGGAACGCGCGGTCGATGATCACCTGGAGCTTGCCCGCAGCCACGTCTGCCAGGTGGCCGGCGATCATGGCGCGCACGCGCTCGGTCTGCATCTCGGCGCCCAGGTAGACGCCGGTGAGCGACTGGTTGTTCTGCATCAGCGGGCGGCTGTCGATACGGGTGTCCGCCCGGCCGGCGTTGCCGACGGTGACGGCGCGGCCGCGGTAGGCCAGGCAGGCGATAGAGGCGGTGAGCGTCGTCCCCACCGGGTCTACCACCAGGTCAGCGCCGTGGCCGCCCGTCGCCTCGCGCACCGCCTCCACCAGGTCGCGCTCACGGTAGTTGATGCCGTGGTCGACGCCGAACGCGCGCAGCCGCTCTAGCTTCTCGGCGGAGGAGGCGGTGCCCAGCACGGTGGCGCCGGCCCGCTTGGCCAGCTGCACGGCGGCCAGCCCGACCCCACCGCCGGCGCCCTGAATCAGCACCGTCTCACCCGCCTGCAGCCGGCCGAACTCGAACAGGCAATCATCGGCGGTGCCGAAGGGAACCGGCACGCAGGCGGCCAGGCGGATATCCAGCCCGTCCGGCACATGCCAGGCGGCCCGCGCCGGCACGGAGACGAGCGAGGCATGGGAGCCGTGCGGCATCGTCACCACCACGCGGTCACCGGGGCGGTAGTCTTCCGTCTGCTCGCCGGCGGCGCGCACCGTGCCGGCGCACTGGTAGCCGACGATATGGGGCACGGCCGCCATCACGCCCCCAGCGCGGTGCAGGACGTCGCCGCCCTCGATGGAGACGGCTTCCACATCCACCAGCAGCCCGCGTGGGTGGAGTGGCGGGTCCGGCAGCTCCACGTACCGCAACACCTCTGGCCCGCCCGTCTGGTAATAGACCGCCGCGTGCATGGCGCCCTCCTTCACTCCTCTCGTCAGGATGCCGGATGCGCGCAGCAGAATGAAGGGGCGGGCCCGCCGCTCTCGGTCGCTGCCAGGACCCCCCCGCTCGCTATGCTCGCGACCCGCCTGCTCGGGGGGTGAACGAGGGGGCAGCTCGCGACCCGCCTGCTCGGGGATTGAGGCGGGTGAGGGGGTGGGGCTGTGTGCTATACGAGGCCGGATAATCGGAGGCCGTTGTGTGACGGGCGGCGGGCCGCTACCATGCCTGCCGGGGAGCGGCCCGCTGCCGGGATGGGGTACCCGGCAGCCGCCCGGCCGTGCCTTTGGGGAGGAACCACCATGAACCGCGGGACTCGTGCGCGGCGCGCCTGGCCGCAGATGGCCGGGCTGTTGGTGCTGCTGCTGCTCATCTCCGGAACCGGCGCCGCGCCGGTGCGGGCCCAGGCAGCGCCGGCCATCCGGCTGTCGGTGGATACCGGCGATGCCGCCATCAGCACGCCGTACACCACCACGGTTACCGGCTCCGGCTTCGCCGCCGGCTCCTCCATTACCGTCACGGTGGAGGCCCCGCGCGATGGGCTGCTGGACCCCATCGAGGTCGTTAGCAGCCGCGCGGTCACACCGGCCACCACGGGGAGCTTCAGCGTGAGCGTGCCGGTGCCCGTCTTCAAGCGTGAAGGGGTGTGGACGGTGCGCGCCCGCCAGGGCACGGCCTCAGACAGCGCGCCGTTCTACGCCTTCGTCTGGAGCTTGTCACCCAACCAGGGCGGGCCGGGGACGGCCGTGACCGTGAACGGCACCTTCTTTCCGCCCAGCCGCAACCTCAGCTTCACGTGGGTGACCTCGGCCAATACCAGCGCCGGCGCGTTCTTCCAGGCGGCGGGCGGCAGCAATGGCGTGCTGCGCGCCACCACCACCGCCCCGGCCGGTGTCAGCCCCGGGGCCAACACGGTGCGGTTCGAGCACGCGCCGGGCTTGGTGGCGCGGCGGACCTTCACCGTGCCGGTGGATCTGACGGTCACGCATATCGAGCTGACCCAGGTGGTGCAGCGCTGGGATAACTCCATACCGCTGGTGGTGCGCAAGCCAACGGCGGTGCGGGTGTATGTCCAGGCGGACGCCGCCGGCTTCAGCGCCACCGGGGCGCGGGTGCGGGTGGACCGGGTGCGCATCGCCGGCACGCGCGACGGCACGGCGCTGGGCACCTTTGACATCACCACGCCGGTCGATGTCGCTCCCCGGCCGGTGGACCCCAAGACGCTGCGGCCCGCCGCGAACCTGACCTTCAACGCGCTGCTGCCGACGGCATGGGTGAGCACCGCAGGGGCGAACAGCGTGCTCAGCATCACCGCGACGGTGAACCCGACGGGGACGCTGGCGGAGACGAGCAGCAGCAACAACAGCCTGACGCGGGCGGCGGCGCTGGCGCCGGTCAGCCCGTTCACCTTTGTCGGGCTGCGCTACCAGGACCCGGATATCTCCGCCTCGCGCAACAACAGCGCGGCGTTCGAGACGTTTCGCCAGTATCTGCAACGCACCTGGCCGGTGAACACCGTCAACCACGTCACGCCCGCCAACGATATCTTTGAGTGGAAGACGCTGGCAGATGAGCCCGGCCCGTACGAGCCCGCCACCCGCTACCTGGCCTGCCACGATGTCGTCAACGCCGTCAACGCCCGGGCGATGGCCGCCACGGCGCCCACCAACACCTACCCGCACCTGGTGATCTCGCCGGTGCGGACGGCGGGCACGGGCGGACCGCGCGGCGGCTGCGCGACGCAGAACGGGTTGGGGTCGCTGGTCACCGATGACGTGCGCACGACGTTCACCAGTGAGGGCAGCCCGATTGCCGGTATCGTCGCCTCGCAGGAGCTGTCGCATAACCTCGGGCTGCGCCATTCCGGCCACGCCCCCGATGACCCCAACTGCTGCATCCACTCCGGCATCAGCGACAACGTGCTGGATGCGGCCTACGGCTGGGACACGGCGACGATGACGCCGGTGGTTCCCGGCACGCCGGCGGAGGGGCAGAGCCACGCCCACGATGTGATGACGGACGTCCTCCAGAGCGGTTTTGTCTGGCCGTCAGACTACATGTACGAGCGGCTGCTGCGCCGCTTCCGGCTGGTGCAACTGAGCCGGGCGGAGATGCCGCTGCTGGCGCCCGGCGAGTACGGCTACGGCGTATGGGAGGCCAAGCAGGATGCGCCGGCCATGATGGCCGCCATCGTCGTGCGCGGACGTATCGGCGGGGACAACCGGCCGGCGCTCACGCAGCTGCTGACGGCGCAGCGGGCGGTGTGGCCGTTCATGGTGGCAGATACCGCCCGGCTGGATGCTACCTGGCAGATGGAGATGGAGGCGGCGATGGTGGATACCGGCGCCGGCGAGGGGCCGTTCACCCTGGCGCTGCTGGACGCGGAGGGGGCCGAGCTGGTGACACGCCGGTTTGACCTGGATTACTTCGCCATGCACATGGACTCGTTCGGCGCCTTCGCCTTCTCCCAGGCACTGCCGTACGACGCCCGCGCCCGCACGGTGGTGCTGCGCCTGAACGACCGCGAGCTGGCCCGGCTGGGCTCCAGCGCCCAGGCGCCGCAGGTGCGCATCCTCACCCCAGCCGCCGGGGCGCACTGGCAGGGGGCACGGCAGGTGACGTGGGAGGCTACCGACGCCGACGGCGACCGGCTGGTGTACGCGGTCCAGTACTCGAGCGACGGCGGCCGGACATGGAGCACGCTGGGCAGCGAGCTGACCGAGACGGCGCTCGAGGTCGATGCGGAGCTGCTGGCGGGCTCGCCGGACTGCCTGGTGCGCGTCATCGCCAGCGACGGCATGCACACGACCATCGCCGTCTCCGGTGTGTTCGGCGTGGAGCGCCACCAGCCGGCGGCGGGCATCATGGGGACGCCGGTGGTGATGGAGACGGGGCAGCTCGCGATCAACGGTATGGGCGAGGATATGGACGATGGCCCGCTGGCGGCCGAGCAGCTGGTGTGGTCCTCGGATATCGAAGGCGAGCTGGGCGCCGGCCAGATGCTGGTGACGATGCCGCTAACGCCGGGCCGCCACCGGATCACCCTGCGTGTCCAGGACCGTGATGGCAACGTGGCCACCGCCGAGCACAGCATCGACGTGCCGGAGCGGCCGGAGGAGGGGGACCAGGAGTAGGACCGCGCGGGCGCTGCTCCCCGCTCTGCGGAGATTACGCGGGCGGGGCAGCATCGAGCGCCGGTGCACGCATGTCACGGCGGGTAGCGTGCAGGCCAAAGAGGTGGACGATCACATCTTCGGCGGTGTAGGCGCCGTGGTTCTGTGCCAGCAGCTGCCATACCGCACTGACGTCTTTGCCGATGGTGACAATCGGGGCTTCGCTCGCACCGGCGTGCCCAGCGGTGGCGCATAATCCCACGCAGATGCATCTTCGCTCAGCGGTATCCTCTACTTTGCCGCCTTTCTTGAGATAGGCATCAACGGGTTCGGCAGGGCAGCGAAAGACAATGTCCTCACCGACCCGCACAGGCTGGACCAGGTATCCTTCTCGGCACACCCGTTTGCGTGCAGCGTAGGTTTCCGGCTCCGACAATGTGCCATCCAGCGCGGCAACCTGGAAAGGGAAACCGGTTGGCGATGCCGTCGGGCTGGCGGTGACGCCCAGTGTGCCATCGCAGACCCGCTGTCTCATGGCACGCCTGAGATCAGGCCGTAACCCGGAGTCTTCACACAGGGCGAAGACCGAGCCGGCCTGGATACCAGCTGCGCCCAGGGCCTTCGCCTCGGCGAGGCGCTGCGGGCTGGCAAATCCGCCTGCCAGCCAGAATGGCTTGCCGTAGCCCGCGATTTTGGCCAGGTCCGGCTGGTCTTTGGGGCCGTATTTGGGTTCTCCCGTTTCCGTCAGTTCTTTGCCTCTGGGTGGAGCATTATGGCCACCGGCGGCCGGCCCTTCCACCACAAAGCCATCTACCCCCGTCACTTTCGTTGCCAGCGCCTGGGCAAGCACATGACTGGATACGATGGCCAGGAATCGTGGTTTCGTCAGGGGCTGCTGCTGCGCTGCTGGGATGTATGCGGCAGGGTCAAAGCTCAGCTTGTACCGCTGCGTATCACCGGCAACATCGATCAGATAAGAAGCGGACTGGTGACCAGCAAGACTGCGAATGACTTCGGGAACCTGGTTGGGTATCCCTGCGCCCATCAGAATATAGTCCACGCCCGCCAGCATCGCCCCGTAAATCTCGGGAAGATGCGTCAGCTGGATCTTCTCAAGATAATTGATGCCAATCGGCTGGGTGTGGCCCTGCTGGGCAAGGCGCACTTCCACATAGTTGGACGCCATGGCAAGGATGTTCATCCGCCTGACCATGGCGGCATTGCCGGCCATGAGCACCTGCGGTTTCGGCGGTTGCTTCACGGTGCCGTAATACGTGCGCAGGAGCTCTTCCGCAATGGCCGGTACTGGGAAGGTTGCAATGGCCTGAGCCGTCTGCTGGTCCTTCTGCCGGAGCCTGCTGGCCAGCAGAATGGGAAGTCCTGTCCCTGATACCACACCCAGCACCGGCACCCCGTGCTCCTGGCCGGCGCGTGCCACCGCGCGTGCCAGCGCCCAATTGGAGATGCCGACACCCATCCCGCCTTGAATCACTTCAGGCAGCGGGCAGTGGGTCGTTGGTGCAGGTGGTTCAGCCCCCAGCTCGGGAGACCAGCGTCGTTCAGTCATCATTCCGCACACGATCAGCTATGAGCACCAAGGCGTACCGGAGTGGAGTGGTGTGGTCAGTCAGCGTGTTGCCGGCGCAACAGCCATATACCCATGTCCAGCCAAGCCCTGTGGCAAAACGGCAACGCCTTGGCCGGTACACTCGCACACGACTACGTGAATAGTCCGCAGCGTCGTGATGGCACAGCAGTGATGACGGTTGATGAGCCACAGGCGAGCGGGACCCGGTTCACCCCCACGCGTCTGGAGTCCATGGTAGCGCGCACGCGCCACAGTGGATAGGCAGCGGTTCCCCCATATGTGGCGATCATGGCGGCCGGGCGCGGCGGCGGCGCGCGCCTGCCGGGGACACGCCGCGTGGGAGCGGCGCCGGTCAGGGTGGGGTTGTGCGGGTGATTGACACAGATTCCACTTAGCTTATCGCAGTGTGGCGGCCGGCAGTGGGGATACTCGCGCGTCAGTGCTTGACAGCGGCGATACAACAGGCCAAACTTGCGCCACCAAGCGGCACGGGCCTATCCGAAGCGAGATAGACCCATTGGGGACTGCCAGGCAGCGGGGTAGCCGGAACGGACCGCCCGGGGAGGTGGGTCTGGGCGGCGGCATTGGCGGTGCGGCCCGCGGGTGAACACGCCCGTAGTCGGGGAGGGGAGACTGTGGCGCGAGCATTGACGCGACGGCGGATGTTGGGCGGCGCGCTGGCCACCGGGGCCGGGGCATTCCTGGCGGCCTGCGGCGGCGATTCTGGTAAGAGCAGCGGTCCGGCACAGGGCGCCGCCACCCAGGCGCCGGCCGCGGGCACGGGTGGCTCCCCCCAGGCCGCCGCCACCGAGGCGCCCAAGCCCGGCGGCCAGCTCCGCGAGGCGACCATCACCCAGACGCCGCACTTCAGCCCCTTCCATCCCGGGGCAGACCCCTCGTTCGTCAATACCTGGCGGCGCGTCAACGGCTATTACGAGGGTCAGTGGACGATCAAGACCGCCGGGCCGGTGGGCGAGCGGCTGTCGCTGCGGCTGGCCTCCTCCGTCGAGCAGCCGGACGAGACGACCTACATCGTCAAGCTGCACCCGGCCACCTACCACAACCGGGCGCCGGCCAACGGCCGCAAGGTGACGGCAGAAGACCGCGTGGAGACGGCCAAGTTCCTGATGAAGCCCCCGGCGTCCGGCGGCTCCTTCTTCCAGTCTGGGAAAGACCTCAAGAGCGTGTCGGCGGTCGATGAGCTGACGCTGCGCTACGAGACGTTCGGGCCGCGCGCCTTCTTCTACGAAGCGCAGAACGGCGCCCCCGGATACATCGTCCCCAAGGAGATGCTGGACGAGGAGACGCTGAAGCGCACCATCCCCGTCGGTCAGGGGCCATACGAGTACAAGGCCCACACCCAGGGCAGTATCGAGGAGGCCAAGCGCTTCGACGGCTACCGGCTCAAGCCCAAGCCGTACATCGACGAGAAGAAGCTGACCTTCATGCCGGACAACGTGGCGGTGGAGGCGGCGTTCCGCGCCAACCAGATTGACGCCATCGACAGCGAGAGCGTGCAGAGCGTCAAGCAGAAGGATGCCCTGCTCAAGGATCTGGGCAACCGCGTGGTGGCCAATACCTACCCCAGCACCTCCGGCATGGCGCTGGTGGTCAATATCAACCGCAAGCCCTGGGATGACCCGCGCGTGCGCGAGGCCATCTATCGCGCCATCGATGTGGACCGCATCATCAACGTCGTCTTCTTCGGTGACGCCCGCCGCTCCTGGTACTACTCCCCCGCCTCCACCACCCGCAACCCGCTATCGCACGACGACGTCAAGCAGTGGGTCGGCTTTGACCAGAAGAAGGCGGCGGACCTGCTCAAGGCCTCCGGCATCGACCTGTCGAAGGAATACGAGTTCATGGTGCCGGTGGAGAATCAGTCCTGGGTGGACGGCGGCCGGCTGGCGGCAGAGGACCTGGCCAAGGTGGGGCTGAAGACGCGCGTCAACCCCGTGGTGCGCAACATCTACCTGCAGCGTGCCGGGCCAAAGCCGGGCGACTTCGATATCACCATGTCCGTCTTCCTGGATTACCAGTACATGAAGAGCAAGAGCGGCACCTTCTGGGACAGCACCTCGCTGCAGGACCCGGAGGTCGATGCGCTGGTGGAGAAGATCGAGCAGACCATCGATGTCAAGGTGCGCGACAACCTGTGGAAAGACATCCAGCTGATGCTGGCGCGCAAGTACTCCAACATGATGCCGATGCTCTCCGGCAACGTCCATCACCTGCGCTACGCCTACCTCAAGGGTCTCAGCCCTGATCACGGCTTCGGCAACGTCTCCGCTGGCTGGCAGGACGAGCGCTGGCTCGACAAGAAGTAGAAGACCGGCCGGATGCCGGGCGCCACGCGACCAAAGGGAGCGCCCCATGTGGGCCTACACGTTACGGCGGCTGATCTTCTTTCTGCCGGTGCTGCTGATCGTTAGCCTGCTCACCTTCTTTGCCACGCGGCTGGTGCCGGGCGAGCCGGCGCTGACGTTCCTGGGGCAGCAGGCACGCATCGAGGAGATCGAGGCGTGGAACCGCCATCACGGGCTCGACCGGCCGCTGGCCGTGCAGTACTTCGACTGGCTGGGCGGCGTGCTGCGCGGCGACCCGGGCGAATCGCTGGCGGGCGGCCAGAACATCGGCTCCGAGCTGCGGGCGCGGCTGCCGGTAACGCTGATGATCCTGCTGTTCAGCTTCGGCTTCACCATGGTCATCGGCATCACCTTCGGCGTGCTGGCGGCGGTGTTCCAGGATAGCTGGCTCGATCACTCGGTCCGCCTGTTCGCCGTGTTCGGCCAATCAATCCCGCCGTTCTACAAGCTGACGCTGCTGATGATCCTGCCGGCCATCTGGTGGGAGTACGCGCCGCCGTTCGGCTACGTGCCCTTCTGGAACGACCCGCTGCGGGCGCTGCAGCAGATCATCCCGCCCACGCTGATGCTGGCCATCGGTGGCTCGGCCACGCTGATGCGCATCACCCGCACCTCGCTGCTCGACGTGCTGCGCGCCGATTACGTGCGCACGGCGCGCAGCAAGGGGCTGAAGGAACGGTCCGTGGTGCTGCGCCACGCCGTGCGCAACGCGCTGATCCCGGTGCTGACCATCGCCGGCACGCTGATCGCGGCGCTGATGGGTGGCTCGCTGATCCTGGAAAACATCACCTCGCTGCCGGGGTTGGGGCAGTACACCTTCAACGGCGTCATCCAGCGCGACTACAACGTGATCATGACGATGGTGATGTACGCCGCCATCGTCGTGATGAGCGCCCACCTGGCCGTAGACCTGCTGTATGCCGTGCTGGACCCGCGGATTCGGTACCGGTGAGCGGCGGCAGCCGGAGCAGCGGATAACTGGGGACGCGACCAGAGGGAGCGCCAATGGCGACGATTGCATCAGGCGAGCTGGTGGGGCTGCCACTGCGGGTGCGGCGGCGGGGGCCGGTGGGCAAGGTGTGGCGGTTTGTGCGGCGGCGGCCCACCGGGGCGCTGGGCATCGTGCTGATGGCGCTGTTCGTCACCATTGCCGTGATCTCGCCGATGATCGTGCCGTTTGACGCCAACCGCAGTGTCGGCCGGCCGCTGCAGTCTCCCGGAACGGTCGACCCGCGCACCGGCAAGACCTTCTGGCTGGGCACCGATGCCGTTGGCCAGGATGTGCTGTCGCGCGTGTTGCAGGGCAGCCAGATCTCGCTGGCGGTGGGCGCCTCGGTCATCCTGATCAACGTCACGCTGGGCACGCTGCTGGGGATGGTGGCCGGGTACTTTCAGGGGCCGGTTGACTACGTCATTCAGCGCTCCGGCGAGGTGTGGTCCGCCTTTCCCGAGCTGATCGCGCTGCTGCTGATCGTCTCGCTGCTCGGTACGCCCCACACCACCGGCGGCAACTTGCTTTCCATCGCGTTCGACTTACGTAACCTGATCTTCGCCTTCACCATCGGCGCGGTGTTCGGCGGCTCGCGCGTGGTGCGCGGGGTGACACTGGCGCTCAAGCAGAACGATTACGTGCTGGCGGCGCGGGCGATCGGCGCCACGGATACGCGCATTATCCTGCGGCACCTGCTGCCGAACCTGATGCCGTTTGTGATCATCGCCGCCACCGCCGGCCTGGGCGCGGTGATCCTGGGCGAAGCCACGCTCAGCTTCCTCGGTCTGGGCGTGGCCCCCGGCACGCCATCATGGGGGCAGGACCTGTCCGGCCGCAACCGGCTGTTCTTCCGCGAGGCGATGTGGGTGGCGCTGGCCCCCGGCACGGCCATCAGCCTGACCGTGCTGGGCGTCAACCTGTTCGGCGATGCGCTGCGTGATATCCTCGACCCGCGCCTGCGGGGCGCCCGCGGCCGGGGCTAGGCGGGCAGCACGGAGCGGCCGCGCCCGCGTGCCCCCGCTGCGTCATCCCCCTCACCGGCGGGGCTGGCCCTCACCTGCCACCGAGGCCGGATATTTGACTAACTCTATCGAGTTACCTATCTTTAACAGCACCCGCACGTGAGGAGCATCATGGGCTTCCAATCCCGGCAACTCGACCACATCGCCATCGCCGTCCCGGACCTGGACGGCGCCATCGAGACGATGACCTCCCTGCTCGGCGCCACGCTGCTGTGGCGGCACGAGCCCCGCCCCGGCGCCATCAACACCTCCGCCGCCCTCGACCTGGGCGGCCTGTTGATCGTGCTGGAGCATCCCTTGGGCCAGGCTGGCATCTTCGCCGAGTTCCTGCGCCGCCGCGGCCCCGGCATCCACCACATCGGCTACTCCGTGGACAACCTGGACGAGGCGATGGCAGACGCCGAGCGGGACGGCCACCGCCTGCTGAACGCCCAACTGACGGAAGGCCCGCGCCGCGAGGTGCTGATTCACCCCAAGTCCGGCCTGGGCATCCTGTGGCAGATGATCGAATGGAAGCCCGAGATCCGCGACAACCAGGAGGCCCGCCGCGCCGCCCTGCGCGACGGTGAGGTGCGCATCCCCGGCATCACCGAATGATGCCGGCGCACCCTTCCGCCCGGAGGGTGACATGACCAGCTATCTCGTCCGCCGGCTGGCCCTGCTGATCCCGGTGCTATGGGGGGCGGGCACGCTGGTGTTTGTGTTACTGCGGCTGCTGCCGGGAGACGCCGTCACCACGCTCCTGGCCGACAGCCAGAACGCGGGCGATATCGAGCAGCTGCGGCGCGAGCTGGGGCTGAACGAGCCGCTGGCGGTGCAGTACGTCCAGTGGCTAGGCAAGGCCGTCACCTTCGACTTTGGTGATTCGCTGCTCAGCCGGCGGCCGGTGCTGGCCGAGCTGCGCCAGGCGCTGCCCATCTCCGCCGAGCTGGCGCTGATCGCCACCAGCATCACCATCCTCGTCGCCGTCCCCGGCGGCGTGCTGGCGGCGGCCCGCCAGGACTCGGTGCTCGACTACGCCGCCCGCATCCTGTCGGCGCTGTTCCTTGCCACCCCCAGCTTCTGGCTGGGGACGCTGGCGCTGGTGCTGCCCGCCTATTACTTCGGCTGGATTCCGCCGCTCAAGTACACGCCCTTGCTCGATGACCCGCTCACCAACCTGGAGCAGTTTCTGTTACCCGGGGCGATTCTGGGGCTGGGCTCGGCGGCGGTGGCGCTGCGGATGATGCGCTCGCAGATGCTGGAGGTGCTGCGTCAGGACTACATCCGCACCGCCCGCGCCAAGGGGCTGCGCGGCGCCAAGGCCATCCGCCGTCACGCCGTGCCCAACGCCCTCATCCCGCTGGTGGCGCTGTTCGGGAACGAGTTCGCCCGGCTGCTGGGCGGCACCGTGATCATTGAGACCATCTTCAACCTGCCTGGCGTCGGCCGGCTAACGGTGGACGCTGTCACCAAGCGTGACTATCCCCAGGTGGAAGCCAATGTGCTGTTCTTCGCGCTGTTCTTCGTGCTCATCAACCTGCTGATTGATCTGCTGTACGTCTTCCTCGACCCGAGAGTGCGATATGTCTAGCGCGCACCTGACGATCACCGATGCCGTCCTGCCGCCGCCGTCCTCGCGCCGCCGCCTGCGCCCGCTGCTGCGGTTTGCCGCGCGCAAGCCGCTCGGCGCAGTCGGGGCGGTGCTGCTACTGACCGCCGTGCTGCTGGCGGTGTTTGCCCCGGCCGTCGCCCCGTATGACCCGGCCAAGAATCTGCTCGGCCAGCGGCTCAAACCGCCGAGCGCGGCCCATCCCTTCGGCACCGACGCCCAATCGCGTGACCTGCTCAGCCGCATCATCCACGGCGCGCGGCTGTCGCTCACCGTCGGTATCGGCTCGGTGCTGCTGGGCACGGTGACGGGGGCCGCGCTCGGCATCCTCTCCGGCTACCTGGGCGGCTGGGTGGACCTGCTGCTTCAGCGGTTGGTGGATGTGATGCTGGCTATCCCAAACTTGATATTAGCGATTGCCATGGTCGCTATGCTGGGCCAGAGCCTCACCAATGTGGTCATCGCCCTTGGCGTGGCCCAGGCGCCGCGCGTCTGTCTGGTCGTCCGCGGCATGACGCTGACCCTGCGGGCGCAGCCGTTCGTCGAGGCGGCGCGGTCGCTGGGCGCCACGGACCGGCGGGTGATGCTGCGCCACCTGCTGCCCAACGTCGCCGCGCCGATCATCGTGCTGGTGACCGCCGGGCTGGGCGGCGCGATCGTGGCCGAAACCTCGCTGAGCTTCCTCGGCCTGGGCGCCCCCGTCACCACCCCATCGTGGGGGGAGATGCTCAGCAATCAGGCCCGCCGCTTCATGACCGTCGCCCCCTGGCTAGGCATCTTCCCCGGCCTGGCCATCACCACCGTCGTCCTCAGCGTCAACCTCCTGGGTGACGCCCTGCGCGACCTACTCGACCCGCGCCTGCGGGTGTGAGGGGACCAGGTACCCACAGCGACCGCTCGCCTGCATCCCTTCGACAAGGAGTGTTCTCATGCCAACCCCACCCGTTCCTCGCTCGCTGCACTCCCGCTTCTCCCGCCGGGCCGCCCTGCGCGCCGGGGTGGCAGGGGCCGGCCTGGCCGCCTTCCTGGCCGCGTGTGGCGGCTCCGATTCCGGCGCGGGCGAGCCGAAGCAGAGCAGCGGCGGGCCGCCGATCAACAACACCGCCCCGACCGTCACCAGCCAGCCGAAGAAGGGCGGCAAGGTGACGTATGCCTACAGCAACGTTCCCCAGAACCTGGACATGCACAAGCTGATCAGCCCGACGCTGACGCAGATGGCCAGCCTCACCACCAACCGCCTGCTGCGGCACGAGACCGGCCCGGCCAGCACGCCGACGGACTACAAAGTCATCCCCGACCTGGCCGAATCGTTCGAGCAGCCGGACGCCACAACGATCAGCCTGCGCCTGCGCCAGGGGGTGAAGTGGCACAACAAGCCGCCGTACAACGGCCGCGAGCTGACGGCGAAGGACGTGGTGCGCTCCTTCGAACGGCAGGCAACCAAGCAGGCGGCCTTCATCTACGCCTACCTGCTGGACTGGGTGGAGTCGTTCAGCACCCCGGACGCCCGCACGCTGGTGATCAAGGCCAAGGAGCCGTTCGCCCGCGGGCTGCCATCGCTGGCGCTGCGCGAGAACTCGGTCTTGCCCGTGGACAGCGCCGAGCAGTTCGGCAGCCTGGAGAAACCGGAAGCGTGGGCGGGCACCGGCCCCTACACCCTCACCGACTGGAAGCCCGGGGTGGGCTTCACCTTCGACCGCAACCCGAACTACTGGGAGCCGAACCTGCCCCACATCGACAAGGTGGAGCTGCGCGAGATCACCGACCCGGCCACGCAGCTGTCGGCCTTCCTGGCGGGCGAGCTGGACCAGATCGATGACATCGCTTGGGAGCTGGTGACGACGCTCAAGGGGGCACGCACCGGTGACGCCCGCCTGCTCCAGTATTCGGCGGTCGGCGGCGCGCACTACGCCTGGACGGTCAAGACCGGCCCCTTCCGCGATGAGCGAGTGCGCAAGGCCTGGGACCTGCTGATTGACCGGCAGTCGATGATCGCTGCCATCACCAGCGGCGCCGCCGAGTATCGCGTCGGGCCGCTCTCCCCCGGCTTCACCGGCGTTGCCCGCACGCAGGAGGCGATCAAGGGCGACGCCAAGGCCGACCTGGCCGAGGCCAAGAAGCTGCTGGAGGCGGCCGGGCTCGGCGCCGGCTTCAAGGCCGGCATGCTCGGCAACAGCGCCGTCGAGAAGGCATGGATCGAGTGGGCCGTGCAGCAGGGCAAGAAGGCGAACATCGAGATTGTGCCGCAGGTGGTGGAGCGGACGGTCTATCTCACCGCTCAGCGCGAGCACAAATTTGACCTGGGCCAGATCTACGCCATCCGCGCCTACGATGACCCGGACGAGTACCTGTACCCGCTGTTCTACACCGGCGCCTCCAAGAACTACTTCGACGTCGCCGATCCGCGGCTGGACGAGCTGATCCTCAAGCAGCGACGAGCCGTCAACCCCGAGGAGCGCAAGAAGGTGCTGCAGGAGATTGACGCCCGCTGGACCAAGGACTTCAACTATCACAGCTTCGCCTATACTGACCAGCGCACCGACGCGGTCAAGAACCGGCTGAAGAACTACCAGGTGCGCGTCGTCTCCGAGTACTCGCAACTGCGCTACGCCTGGATTGAGGGATAACGGGAGAGGGGGCCGGGGGTGAGGGCCGCTCGTCCTCCCGTACAACCGGCCAAGGAGTGACCAAGCATGCTACCGACCGACGCGCCGCGCGCCCTCCAGGGGTTGCGGGTACTGGATATCGGGCACTGGCTGGCGGGGCCGTTCGGCGCCACCCTGCTGGCCGACTTCGGGGCGGACGTGATCAAGGTCGAGCCGCCCGGCGGCCAGCGCACACCGATGACCGGCGCCATCTCCTGGGCGGTGGAGGCGCGCAACAAGAAGTGCATCACCCTCGCCCTCAACACGCCGCGCGGCCAGGAGCTGTTCAAGCAGCTGCTGCACCATGCGGACGTCGTGATCGAGAACTTCAAGCCCGGCACCCTGGAGAAGTGGGGGCTGGACTACGACACGCTGGCCGCCATCAACCCGCGCGTGATCCTCACCCGCGTCAGCGGCTTCGGCCAGACCGGCCCCTACCGCGACCGGCTCAGCTTTGACCGGCTGGGCATCGCCATGGGCGGGCTCACCTACACCAGCGGCTACACCGACCGGCCCCCCGTGCGCCCCGGCTACATGGTGGCCGACTACGGCAGCGGCCTGATGAACGCCTTTGCCACGCTCTTGGCCGTCTACAACCGCGACGTGGCGGGCACCGGCCAGGGCCAGCAGGTGGATGTCTCCCTGTTCGAGACCATCTTCCGCCTCTCCGGGGCGATGGTCTCCAACTTCGACAAGCTGGGTGTCATCCGCGAGCGCAGTGACAACCTGGTGCCCGGCATCTCCCCCGGCGACCAGTTCGAGACGGCGGACGGCCATCACGTCGTGTTCCACGCCGGCGCCGATCACCACTTTGTGCGGCTGTTCGAGGCCATCGGCCTGCCCGAGCTGGCGCACGATCCGCAGTACGCCACCCTCAACCAGCGGGTGCCGCACATCGCCGAGCTGAACGCGGCCGTGGGGGCCTGGATGTCGGTCCGGCCGGTAGCCGAGGTGATTGACACATTGGTGGCTGCGGGCGTCGCCGTCTCGCGGGTGTACAGCGCCGCGGACATCGTTGAAGACCCGCACTACCTGGCGCGTGAGGATGTCGTCACCGTGGACGACCCGGTGACGGGGCCGATCAAGCAGGTGGGCATCATCCCCAAGCTGTCGCGCACCCCCGGCCAGATCTATGCCCCCGCCCCGGCCAAGGGCGAGCATAACGACGAAGTGTACGGCGGCTGGCTGGGCCTCTCGCCGGAGCAACGCGCCGAGCTGGAGCAGTGCGGCGTGATCTAACGGCCGGCCGCGCAGGGACCCACTCGCGCCCCTTGGGCAGCCCGCTCAGGCCGGCCGCAGCGCAACGGCCACCGGGTACGCCGTTGCCCGCCAGCGGGATAGATTATCCTCGGCGGTGGCGTACTTGCGGACAAGCAGGTCGCGCGCGTGGTCGTGTTCCGCGCTATCGAACAGCACCGCGCGCGCCTCACCGATAAAGGTCTCGCCACGAATGCGAACGCGCACCGCGGGGTTTGCCTGAGCGTTCCGCACCCAGTCGCTCGCGCCCGGCGGCCGGCGGGTACCCCCGTTCATCAGGTAGATGGTGTCGCCGGCCGCTGCGAACCAGATTTCGATCTCGTGCGGTTGCCCCGTCCGCCGCCCGCTGGTGGTCAGGTAGCAGTACTGCTCCGTACCGAGGCGATCCTCTACCGATACCGTGCTCACCGTGCGGCTCCTCCTCGCAAGCGGCTCGGCCCCGCGCCGGACCGCGCCCGGCGAAGCACCAGGGAGAGTGTAATCCATCCACCGCGGGCGCCGTTTTCCCCGTGCCTCTCGCTCCCCGCGCCCGGCCGGGGTATGCTCGCGCCGGAGGTGGATGCGATGGCTGAGACAACCTTGCCGGTGGAGTTCCTGTTTTCGCTGCGCGCCTCACTGGGAAAGGCGCACCGCATGGGCAGCGGCCCCCACGGCCCGCGCGCCGTTGTGGATGTGACGGGCGGAACGTTCGAAGGGCCGCGGCTGCGGGGCACGCTGGCCAGCCCGGGTGGTGACTGGGTGTGGTCACACGCGGACGGCGGCGGCGGGACGCTCGATGTACGGCTGGTGCTGCTGACCGATGACGGCGCCGCCATTCTCATGACCTACCAGGGCATCAGCAGTATCGGCGCAGACGGCCAATCGCGCATCCGCACCGCGCCGCTGTTCCAGACCGGAGACGAACGCTACTCCTGGCTCAACCGCGTGCAGGCCGTCGGTATCGGCCGCCGCGAGACCAGCGAGGCAGGCGCCGGCGTCGCCTACGAGGTGTACGCCCTCCAGTAGGGAACAGCGGCCCGCCGCTTGGGCGCTGCGCGCGACGGCAGGGGACGAGGACCCCCCCCGCTCGCATGCTCGCGACTCCCCTGCTAGGGAGGTAAACGCGGGGGGCTGCGCTCGCGCTCCCCCTGCTAGGGGGGTAAACGCGGGGTGCTGCGCTCGCGCCCCCCTGCTAGGCGGGATGCCCGCAGGGTAGGGGGGCCGCCTGCGCGCGCCCCCGCTCATGCCCGGCAAGTCAGGATGAACACGCGGTGCGGGGTGAGCAGCGGCTGCTCGGGGAAGCGTTCGGCCAGGAGGGCCGCCAGCGCGGCGTCGAAGCGCGCCACCTCCGGTGGGGAGAGGCTGGCGGCCACCCCGGCGCTGGCGCGGATGCGCCCCCGCCAGGCGGCGTGATCGTACAGGGCGGGCTCGTCGTATGTGCGGGTCTCGATACCGGTGAAGCCGGCGGCGGCGGGCTCGGCCGGCCAGTTTGGATAGATGCCGGTGCCGCCCGCCCCCTGCCACGCTGGATTGAAGGCGAGGATAAGCTGCTCCGTCGCCTCGACCACCGAGCCCGGTAGCGGCAGCCAGTCATAATGGGCGATCACCAGCGTGCCGCCCGGGCGCAGCACGCGCCGCGCCTCCGCCGCTGCCTGCTGCCGGTCAAACCAGTGCCAGCACTGGCCCGCTGTCACCATGTCGTACGTGGCGTCCGGCTCGCCGGTGGCTTCGGCGCGGGCCACGGTGTAGCGAACCCAGACGCCCGCCTCGGCATCCAGTGCCCGCGCCTGCTCCAGCATCGCCGGGGCGATATCGATCCCCGTCACGGTGCAGCCCCGGTGCGCCAGGCCGCGCGCCAGCGTGCCCGTGCCGGTGCCCATGTCCAGCACCGCCTGCCCCGGCAGCCCCGCACCCAGCGCCCCCAGCCGCTCGAAGAACGATGCCGGAAAACCGGCCCGGTACCGCCCGTAGTCCTCGGCGGTGCAATTCCAATCGATGCCGGCCATGGTAGCCCTGCCCGTGGCACAAGTACTGACGCCCCACGCCCGTGTGCCCCTGCCAGCATACGTCAGCGCCCGCCGCCGGGTGTGCCCCAGACAACCGCCGCGGTGTGGAGCGGACGGCTGCCAGGCGGGTGGCGCTCGGGCACCCTGGCAAGAGCAGGCTCACCGTGACCCCGACGGCCGGCGGCGCCTCCGGCGCCACAGGAGGTAGTCGATGCATACACCAGCCACCGTCACCACCGGCACGTGTCCGTTCTCCCACCGCCGCGCGGACATCACCACGCCGCCGGCAATCAGTGGCTGGCTGGCCACGCGTGACGCCGCGGATTTCCCCTATGACGCCGTGATGGCGGAGTTCCACCGCGCGGGCAAGCATGCGGTCGCGCCGGCGCTGCTGGACGCGCTGGCCAGAATCCGCGCCCGGCTGCCCGAGGTGCGGGGCACGGCTGCGGCGCGCGATCTGCTGGCACGATTCCTCGATGTCGCGCTCGATAAGCCGGACGGCCGGTTCACCAATCCCACCTACCTCGCCCTGTCGCTGCTGCCGCTTCCTGCCGTCGATGACCACGCCACGGAGCCGGCCACGGCCGAGCGCCACCACGACCGGCTGTTCGTGCAGTTGCTCAGCGACGCGGCCGGTTTCGAGATCGACGCCGCCGAGGGCCGGACGGCGCTGCTGCCACAGATGCGGCCCGAGCTGCGGCTGACACAGAAGCGCTGCCGGTTGGTGCTGCAGGCGGCAGCGCCGGCGCTGCGCCGCCTGGGGCTGGGCGAGAGCCTGGCGCCGGCAGATCCGGTGGCGGCGGTGCGGGCCGTGCGGGCGGCCATCACCGCTATCAGCACCCCCGCCGAGCAGCGCACGCTACGGCTGACGATGCTGCCCGTGTATGTCCTGCACGATGAGTACCAGTTCATCCGCGTGTTGCAGGCGTACGAAGCGGCTTTTGCGCTGGCGGCGGTGGAACTGCATTCGGCGGTGCGGGCCCTGGCCGCCGGCGATACGACCCGGGCGTCGGGGTGCATCGATGCTGCCGAGCGGGCCCTGCGCGAAGCGGCGCCACTGTTCTCGCTGGTGGCGACCATGCGCGCCGAGGCGTTCCAGAGCTTCCGCGAGTACACCGAGGGCGCCAGCGCCATCCAGTCGCGCAACTACAAGCTGATCGAGTCGCTCTGCTCCCGGCCGGAGGGGCCGCGCCTGGACTCACCGGCCTATCAGTCCGTGCCCGAGGTGCGCCGGCGCGTGCTGGCCGGACAGGCAACGCTCGATGATGCGCGGCGCGCCGCCCGCCTGAGCGCGCCCGACGCGGCGGCGGTAGCACAGGCGATGGATCGGTTTGCGGCCACGCTGCTGCGCTGGCGCCGGACCCATCACCAACTGGCCGTGCGGATGCTCGGCGACCGCCGCGGCACCGGCTACACCGCTGGAACGGCGTATCTCAAGGAGGCGCAGGGAATCCCCGTGTTCCGGTCCTGCCCGGTGGCGGGCTGATCGCGGCTCAGTGCGTCTCCTCCAGCTCCACCTGCATGGGCTCCAGGAAGCGGACGACCATGTTGTAGTAGGCAATGTTCAGGGTCAGCTCGACCATCTGCTCATCATCCAAAAGGGAGCGGACGGCGGCGAACACCTCGTCAGAGACGCGGACATCGCGGGTGATGGCCTCGGCGTAGCGCATCACGGCGCGCTGTTGCTCGGTAAACGCCGGGTGGCGCTCCCACACCGGCAGCCCGGCCAATTGCTCCTCGCTGATACCGGCGCGGCGGCCGATGGCGAGGTGGTGCACGTACTCGTACGGCGCCTGCGCCAGCCGCCCGACGGTGAGAATCGCCAGCTCGCGCAGCACCGGGTCAAGCTTCGTGTGCGAGCGCAGGTCGTTTCCCAGGCGCATGAACTGGTGCAACAAGCGCGGGCTGTGGCCCAGCACCCGGAACAGGTTGCCGGTCCGGCCGCTGGCGCGCGCCAGGTTATCGAACAGGTAGCGATAGTTCTCCGGCAGGTCATCGCGGTCCAGATACGGCAGACGGGCCATGAGCGCTCCCTTCGTTTGCGGCTTTCTGGTAAGCAGGGGAGCCGCACCCCCTGCCCTGCAGTCCGCCTGGCGGAAGGACGGACCCCCCTGCCCCGCGGGTATCCCACCTGCTAGGCTCATCATTCATCACATCTTTGGAGTCGTGAGAGAGCTAGGGGCATGCTTTGGGCGCATTTCTCTGCCACGAATGGAGATTGGTTATGCGCAAGGCGCATGCATCTGGGCAACTGGGCTGTCCTCAGCCGGGTGGGCGGCACGCCGCACGCGCCCTCCATCCCCGCGGGCAGCCCGATACCGCCTTTCCGGAGCGGTGCGACCCTGCTCCTCACGAATTGTGATGAATGATGAGCCTGCTAGGGGGGATGACGAGGGTGGCTGCCGCGCCCCTCGTTCACCCCCCTAGCAGGGGGTCGCGCGCGGGGGGGTCTCGTCCCCCTCCGCCGCCAGCGGCTCTCCCTCACCTCACTGCGAGTATCCGCCTCTCGTGAGGCCCCTGAGCAGGGGGTCTCGTCCCCATCCGCTACTATCTATCTCTATCTCGTTCCGGCCCTGCTCCGCGCACCGGCCACACCAGGACGTCTAGCCCGCGGGCAAAGTGGAGCAGCGGCGGGCCAGAGAGGGGCACGCCAGCCGCCGCGCCCATGCTGTTGACGTGTAGTTCGGCCGCGGCCGGCTGGAGCGGCCAGGGCAGGTGGTGGATCTCGGCGCGCAGCAGGGTCTTCAGCCGCCGCCGGTAGCTGTACAGGCAGTAGCGTGCCGTCAGCCAGTCCTCCAGGCTGCCGGGAACGGCGGTGGCGGCCGGGCCGGTGGGGCCGTAATCGGCGCGGAAGGCAGCGGGCGGCGCGCCGCGGTGGGTGCGGCGGCTGGCGTAGCGCACCGCGGCGCCATCCGGCCGGGACGCCATCCGCGCATGGAAGTACGGCAGGCCGAACGCCGCCCGTGCTGCCCGCACCGCCAGCGTGCTCGCCGCATCCAAGCTGAAGAACCATACTCCTGGCTTGCCGCCGTGCGTGACGTAGGTGCGGACGTTCAGCTCCGGGAAGGCGGCTGTGGTGGGGATAGGCGGCAGCCACCGCCAGCGCACCGCCTCCATCCGGAAGGGGACCACACCCAGCCACGCCTGCCCCTCGTACAGGTCCAGCTCCAGCACCTCCGGCACCAGCGGCCGGATAACCGCCGCCGGGACAGGCCAATGAGCGAACAACAGGTCTAGCCAGGTCTGGCGCATCACCCACGGCCCGGATGGCAGCGGCCACGGCCGGTGCGCCAGCGCTTCGGCCGTGAGCAGCACTTCCGGTGGCTGCCTGCGATGGGTTCCGGACGCCGCCACTGCGGTCATGCCTCATCCCTCCCCGCCGCCAGTAGCTCCGCCACCTGGAGCATCGGGCGGCCCTCGGCTTCGCTGCCGATCTGCAACAGCAGCAGGCCGCTGGACACCCGCTCCATGAACCCCCACTGCCAGATGGCGGTCACGTCCTCGCCGGTCAGCCGGCCAAGCAGCGCGCAGCGTTCCTGTGCCCGGCGCCGCGGCTCCCCCGCCAGCAGGTCGTCACTCCACTCGCGCATGGGCACGGCCAGGTCGCAGGCACGCTCGGCGAACAGCCCGTCGGGGTCCACCAGCCTGAACCCCGCTGCTGCTGGGTTCGCCGTGCCGAAGGGGGCGAGCAGGTTGGCGGCGTGGGCATCGCCGTGGACCAGGACCGCGCGGGCCGGGTCGTGCGCCGCCGCCCGCGCCGCGCAATACGCCTGCGCCCGGTCGATCACGTGCTCGGCGCAGGGGCGGCCCAGCGCCAGCCACGTCCCGGCGATGAAGCTGCTCAGCCAGCGCGCCTTCTCCGCGCCGGTGGTGAAAGGTTCCCCGGCGGGGGACACCTGCCATGCCTGCTGGAGGGTGGCGCAGGTGATGGCGATCTGGCGGGCCACGGGCAGGCCCAGGTCGCTTAGCCGCGCTCCCAGACGTTCCAGCAGCAGCGCCCCATGCGCCTCATCATCGCGCAGCAGGCGGGCATAGCCGCGGCCGGCGGCCAGGCGCAGCACGCGCCGCTCGCTCTCCAGATCCTCCCAACCGGGCATGTGCAGCTTGAGCACGACGGCGGCGCCGTCTGCGGTGGTCGCGGCGATCACGTACCCGAGTGAGCCGCCGGGGAGCACCTCGCCCAGCGTCAGCCCCCAGTGCCGCGCCAGCGCCCCTGCCATTGCCGGCACGTCCTGAAGCCAGCGCTCACCGGGCAGTCCCAGCGCCCGTGCCCGGCGCTGCACCACCTCCGGCGGTCTCACCGTTTGCTCCCCACCGCTCATCCCGCGGTCCTCCCCCGCTGCCTGCTCCCCAGTATCCGGGCAGGGTGGCGGGAGATGCTACGATCAGAGGGGCGCCAAGCCGATGCTCTCGCTGGAGGTACCACCGTTTATGTCCGCCGTCCGCTGCCGCCCCGCCTGGTTGCTGTTGCCGGCGCTCGTGTGCGCCGTCCTTGCCGTGCTTGCTGCCCGGCCTGCCCGCTCGCAGCCGGCGGCTGATGAGGCGGCAGCGGCGAAGGCGCGACAGGAGCGCATTGCCCGCTACGGCGTGGGGGTCAACGATGGCGAGCCGGCGCAGGTGACGGCGCTGGGGCTGGAGTGGTTCGTGTGGGGCGGCGCGCTCAAGTGGGCGCTGGGCACCGGCCTGCAGCACGTCCAGATCCCGGAGGAAGCGCGCTTCCCCATCATCATCCCCGCCAAGAAGCCGCTCTCCGAGAAGGACATCCAGACACTGGCCAAGCGGCGGCCGGGCACGTATTACCTGGTGGAGAACGAGCCCAACGTCACCTCGATGGGCGACACCAGCCCCGAGGAGTACGCCCGAGCGCTCAAGTATTACGATGACGCCTTCGCCAAGGCGGACCCAACGGCCCGGCTGGTGGGGCCGAACGTGCTCAACTGGGAGCACCTCTGTAACGGCTGCGGTGGCTATGACCAGGGCCGCGCCTGGACGCAGCGGATGCGCGAGACCTACCTGACGCGCTACGGCGCCGAGCCACCGCTCGATATCTGGTCGCTGCACGCCTACGACATCGATTGGGACAACCTGCCCCAGGGCAACGCCGCCCGCCAGATCGCCCAGATGCAAGGGATGCGCGATTGGCTGGACGGCGTGGGGCTCTCCTCCCGGCCGATGTGGATCACCGAGGTCGGCATCCACTGGGGCTATCCCGGCGTCCGCTGGGAGGACGATAAGGCCTTCCCCAGCGGGGAGTTCGCCACCGACCATGTGGAACGGTACATGCAGGAGGTCTTTGGCTGGCTGGAGGCCAACCACGAGTCCGCCCGCATCGACAAGTGGTTCCTGTGGGTGATCTCCTGGACGAGTGACTTTGAGTGGTGGCAGGGGGAGTGGACCGGCATCGAGCTGATGGACGGCCGCGAGCCGGATGCGCCCGTCACCCGCTTTGGGCGGCTATACCAGGAGATGGCGGGGATCACGGCGGAGTAAGCGCCGCCTGGTCCCGGTTCCGCCCCGCGCTGACGAAAGGACACACCACCGTGAAGAAGCCACACCTGCTGGCGGGGGCGGCGCTGTTGCTCGCCTCTGCCCTGGGCGGCGGCGTCACCGGCGCCTGGCTCGTCTCCGCCCGGCTGGTAGACGCCCAGCCGACCACCATCTCCGCCAGCCGCTTCGCCGTTACCAGCTTCGGCGCGGCCGGGCCATCACGCGCTACGCTGGAGGAGCTGGGCGACGGCTCGGCCGCCCTCTCCTTCCCGGACGGCTCCGGCCAGCCGCGCATGACTGCCGGGCTCACCCCGGCCGGCCAGCCCGTCATCACCCTGCGTGACGCCGCCGGCCAGCCGCGCGCCGTGCTCGCCCTGCGCGAAGACGGCTCTCCCCACCTCGTCTTCCTGGACAAAGACGGCTACCTGCAGTGGTCTGCGCCGTGAGCCGGCCGGACCTGGTGGCAGGATGCGGCCCCTAGCGACCCTCATGGCGCCCATCGAGCAGGCACATGCGGATCTCGACCAGCTAGTTGATGAGGCCGCGGCAGGCGACGAGGTGATCAGCACCCGTGGTGATGCGCCTGACGCGCGGCTGGTAGCGGTCTCTCACGGGCCGAAGCGGCAGTTTGGCCGGTGGCGCGGGCTGATCCACACCGCCGAAGACTTCGACGCGCCGCTGGAACTGGCCGAGCCCGCGTGGGGAGCCGCGCACCGCTGGCGGCTCCTCATGGTAAGGGCCACGATGCGATCAGTGAGAGGTATGCACCACCAGCGTGCCGCCCCAGCCCATCAGCCCGTCGGTGATGCAGCCGCCGTACTGGCCCTCGGCCTCAACCTTAATGGTGTGCGTGCCGGCCGGCACCGGGAGGTAGACGGTGCCGGTCCACGTGCCTGCGGGTAGCCACCCGGACTTGGTGTAGTACTCCAGGCCGCGCGTGCCGGTTGGCGCGTAGATGTGCACCCTGATATTGCCGCAGTGGTCGGGATGTGCCCTGAAGTTGACAAAAGCGCCGCCTGTGGTGGGCACCGAGACGGTGTACGGCGGATCGCAGCGATATTGCGCGTGATCCCAGTTACACGTCACCGAGGCCGCGTAGGTCCGCTCGGCGCCAGACACCTCGCGCTTCACCTTTCCCCCCCATCCGCTGAGAAGGCCGGTGTTGCAGCCGCCGTACTGGCCCTCAGCGTAGACGCTCACGCTGTACACGCCCGGCGTGAGCGGCCCGAAGTCGTACACCGGTGTCGATTGGCCTGCGGCAACGAACGGTGAGATGACTTCCGTCTTGGCCGGCTTCGGGACAGCCAGGCTGTCCCAGTTCAGCACGAACCGTACCCGGATCGAAGAGCAGGCGCCGGACGAGGCCGTGAACTGGACGCGAAACAACCCGAACGTCACGGTATCCCCGGTGAACGCTGCCTTGTTGCAGAGCTGCCCGGTGCTGGTGCAGTTGACGCTGAGTTGATGGTACGACGTCCGGATCGGCTGCGTGGTCTGCGCCACGGCAGGCATGGCCGCTCCTCGAACGATACCGATCGTGGCCAGCACGATGACGGTCAGCATAGCAAGTCGATACCTATGCATGGTTTGCTCCTCCCCCTGCCGGAATTGCGCACTTGCCGTGCAATGGCAGTCATCCCGGCGAAATCTCCTCGACTGCGACGTGTGCCGCCGCCTGATGCTGACTCCTTTCGCTGCGCATCGCTGCAGGTGGGCAACCGGACACAGCCGCATGCCGGCCGCGGCAGGCAGGGAACGCTGCCACGCAGGGGCCGGCTTTGGCCAAACGGAGGCCGGTGCTCGGGATGCGCGAAGTTTGCCACAGCCAGGGGAAGGACGTGTGTTCGTGGAGAGATAGCTAGCGGGCAGCGCAGGCGACACCAGCGTTATCGCGGAGCCAGGAGGCTGCTAGGCCGGCAGCCGGCGCTCTGCTCCGAGGTGACGATGGCCCGGCAACTGGCGCTTCAGCCCGCAGGTTGTAGCCCCC
>CAUJGQ010000171.1 GCA_963170165.1 Chloroflexota bacterium
ATCAGGGGCCGACGTTCCAGCACAACCCGGCGGAGGCGAAGAAGCTGCTGGCGGCGGCCGGCGCCGAGAACCTGGAGTTCGAGGTTGTCGAGTGGTACATCACCTCGACGCAAGACCTGTTCTCGCCGATGCAAGACCAGCTTCGCCAGATTGGTGTCAAGATCCGCAACAAGAAGGTCGACAACCCCACCGCCGTCACCATCCTCGCCAACCGCAGTTTTGAAGACGCGGCGAACATGGTGTGGGGGCCGCCGAACTACTCGATCGACGGCTGGATTTATCCGTTCTACATCACCGGCGGTGGGCTGAACTACAACAACGTGGCGGATCCCGAGCTGGACAACCTGCTCAAGGCGCAGCGCAAAGAGGCGGACACCAAGAAGCGCCGCGACATCCTCAAGAAGCTGGATACCTACCTGAACGACCAGAACTACGACGTCTGGTACCCGCAGGCCTGGCAGCGCGAGGCCTGGCCGGCCTACGTCAAGAACTACCGTGTCCATGGCTTCGTTGGCACCTCCGGCTGCTACTCCTGCGGTCAGTTGCGCGCCTCGTGGCTGGACAAGTAGGGAATCGGGATCAGGGAAGCGGAGACCGGGGACCCGAGCGGGCGCGATGCTGACCGGCGCGTCTGGCAAAGGGGACGGATGGAGCGGGATTCCATCTGTTCCCTGTTCCCGCTTCCCTGTGTTGTCGTCGGGGGAGTGCTCCATGAGTCAGGAAGCGTTAGTGGCGCTGGCGCGGGAAGTGGCGCGTGACCTGAGCGCGCAGTCCCGCATCGAGGCGCTGGCCGATGAGGCGCTGGCCGAGCGAGGATTGGACGCCGCCGACATTGCTGAACTGCGCAGCGGGTTCATCGACCGGATCATGCGCTTGGGCCTGTCCGCCGAGGATTGGGTGCCCATCGGAGGTTGCTGCGGGCCGTAGTGGCGGCGCGTGCTCAGCGCGAGGAGTCCTCATGCAGACGTACATCATTCGGCGCGTGCTCTCCTATATTCCCGTGCTGATCCTGGTATCGCTGTTCACGTTCTTTATCCTGCGCGTTATCCCCGGCGATGCGCTCGTCAGCATGATGGGCGAGCGCCAGGGGATGAACAGCGAGGAGATGAAGGCAGCCCGCGCTGAACTAGGGCTGGACCGGCCGGTGATCGTCCAGTACCTCTCCTGGATGGGCAACGGTCTGCGCGGCGACTGGGGTGACTCCTTCTGGCTGCACAAGCCCGTCACCTCCGCCATCGCTGATACATTCCCCACCAGCGTGCAGCTGGGGCTGATGGCGTTCGTCATCACCGCCATCGTCGCCGTGCCCATCGGTATCCTCTCCGCCGTCAAACAAGACACGTGGATGGACTACGCCGGGCGGCTGTTTGCCATCAGCTTTCTGTCCATCCCCGGATTCTTCATCGCTATCCTCAGCATCGTCTACATGGCCAAGTGGTTCGGCTGGATTCCCCCGCGCGGCGCCTTCTCGCCGTTCACGGAGACCAGCCAGAACCTGCAACAGATGATCTTCCCCGCGATCATCCTCGGTCTCACCTTCTCCGCCAGCACGACCCGCATCGTGCGCACCACCATGCTGGAGGTGCTGCGCGAGGACTACATCCGCACCGCGCGGGCCAAGGGGCTGAAGGAACGGGGCGTGGTGTGGCGGCATGCGCTGAAGAACGCCATGATCCCCGTCGTCACCTACTGGGGCGTCTCCATCACCGCCCTGATCACCGGCTCGGTGCTGATCGAAGTGGTGTACGGCCTCAACGGCATGGGCCGGCTGAGCGTGGACGCCATCAACCAGCGCGACTGGCCCGTGGTCCAGACCGTCATCCTGTTCATTGTGCTCACCACGCTGTTCATCAATCTCGCCATTGACCTGCTGTACGGCGTGCTGGACCCGCGCATTCAGCTCAGCTAGCGGAGTAAGGAAGAGACCATGAGCGCCGCCGATGTTGGAGCCCTGGCAGGATATGCCGCCCCGGCGCACTCCGCGCCGCTGCCGATGCGGGTCGCCCGCGCCACCTGGCGCTTCGCCAAAGCCAAGCCCCTGGGGGCGATTGGCGCGGTGATCATCGCCATCATGGTGATTATGGCCGTCTTCGCCCCGATGATCGCCACCCACGACTACCGCCGCACGAACGCCCGCCAGAAGCTACAAACCCCCAGCGGTGAGCACTGGTTCGGCACCGACCAGCTCGGTCGTGATCTGTTCTCGCGCGTCGTCTATGGCGCCCGTGTCTCGCTGATGGTCGGCTTTATGGGCACCTTCCTCGGTGTGCTGTTCGGCTCCGTCATCGGCCTGGTCAGCGGCTACCTGGGCGGCTGGGTGGACAGCATCCTGATGCGCTTTGTCGATGCGGTGCAGGCCTTCCCCGGCCTGATCTTAGCCCTGGCGATCGTCGCCGCGCTGGGGCCAGGGTTAACGAAAGCCTTCATCGCAATCTCAATCACGCTCCTGGCCCGGCCGGCGCGCGTGGTGCGCGGCTCGGTGCTGGGAGCGAAGGCGACGCCCTGGGTGGAGGCGGCGCGCACGGTGGGCGCCTCCGACCTGCGCATCATGTTCCGCCACATCCTGCCCAACGTGATGGCGCCGATCATCGTGCTCGCCTCGCTGGTGCTGGGTATCGCCATCCTGATCGAGGCCTCGCTCTCCTACCTGGGCCTGGGCGTGCAGCCCCCAACCCCAGCGTGGGGCTCGATGCTCAACCAGGCGTCCTCCGGCTTCTTCGAGACCTACCCGCACCTGGCCCTTATCCCCGGCATCGCCATCTCGCTGGCCGTCTTCGCCTTCAACCTGTTCGGCGATGCGCTGCGCGATGTGCTTGACCCGCGGCTGCGCGGCTCGTAGCAGCGGCAACCCCGATCCTCTCGGTGTCCCCCCTCTCTCCATGAGCAGAGGGGGGACCGCTTGATCGCGAGCCTGTCGCCGGTCCTCTTCAGGCTGTCTCCCTCGGCGCCGAAACTTGTAGCGGTGAAGCGTAGCGTTTCACCGCTTGACGATGCCCCGCAGAGGGAGGACACCATGGTTGCCGGAACGAGTGACCTTGCCCAACAGATTCAGCGAGCCGTTGGCGCCCACGGAATGTGGAAGACCCGGCTGAAAGACGCCATCGCCAGCGGCCGGAGTGAGTTCACCGTCGAGATGGTGACGCGTGACGACCGCTGTGACTTCGGCCGGTGGCTCCACACCGAAGCCGATCCCACCATGAAGGCCAGCCCGCACTACCAGAAGGTGCGCGAGCTGCACGCCGCCTTCCACCGCCAGGCCGCGGCTGTCCTCGCCCATGCCGTCGCTGGCCGGCAGGCGGAGGCCCGCGCAGCGCTGGACCTCCGCAGCCCCTTCGCCGCCGCCTCCGCACAACTCACCCAAGCCATGATGGAGTGGCGGCGCACGGCCGGGTAGGGGACCGCCGGTCAGGCGCAGCGCACACACCCGGCCCGCTTCCGCCGCCCCCGTTGCCGTCTTGCCGGGCCGCTCGTATACTGCGCACGCGCAGGATATCCCTGCCGAAGCGGCAGCCCCGCTCGGGCGCTGTGCAAGGAGAGAGCCACGATGGCCGGTCACCAGGAGTTGCTCGCGTCCGTGCCCCTGTTCGCCAAGATGAACCGGAAATCGCTGGACCGGCTGGACCGCATCATCGTCCAGCGCGAGTTCTCCGCCGGGACGGAGATCGTGCGCGAGGGCGACACCGGCGCCGGCTTCTTCATCATCCAGGAAGGCACCGCCGAGATCGTGCGCTCCGGCGGCGTGCTGATCGCCACCATCAGCGTCGGCGACTTCTTCGGCGATATGGCGCTGCTCGATGGCCATCCCCGCGTCGCCACCGTCCGCGCCAAGGACAACGTCACCTGCCTGGTGATGACCCGCTGGGATTTCCTCGCTGAGGTGCGTGGTAACCCCGATATTGCCCAGGAGTTGCTTGAGCAGCTCAGCCTGCGCATCCGCGAGCTGGAGCGGCGCCTGAGCGAAGCCGCCGCCGCCAAGGCATAGGCCACACAGGAGCGGTCAGCAGCTGCTTTCCGCTCCTGCACCTGGCTCCCCCACGCTCATCATTCCCCATCCCGCGCTCCGCGGACCCCGCTTAACCAGACGATCACCGGCGTTAATCCTCCGTTAATACCGGCGGTGGATCCTGGCCTGGGTGGGAAGACCCGCCCCACAGGGAACGTTGAGCGTGCGTTACCAGACACTACGGGCACTGCGACCGGCTCTTCTGGCGCTGGTTGCATGGGTGACGCTTCCGGGCTGCTGGGAAGACCCGCGCGCGGGGCTGCTGCCCCCGGCTGCCGCCGATTTGCCCGCCCCAGCCAACGCCGCCGAACTGGCCCGGCTGCGCGGTGACATCATCATCGACGGCTCGTCCACCGTGTACCCCGTCACTGCCGCCGCCGCCGAGGAGTTCCGCCGCTACGCCGGGCGCGTGCGTATCTCCGTCGGCATTTCCGGTACGGGCGGCGGCTTCAAGAAGTTCTGCGCAGGCGAGACGGATATTCAAGATGCCTCCCGCCCCATCGACCCGGCGGAGGTGGCGGCCTGCGCGGCTAAGGGCATCGCGTACGTGGAGTTGCCCGTCGCCTATGATGCGCTCTCCGTCGTCGTCTCTCCCAAGAACACCTGGGCCACCTGCCTGACCCGGGCTGAACTAAAGACGATGTGGCAGCCGGAGGCGCAGGGGACGGTCAACAACTGGCAGCAGATCCGTGACAGCTTCCCAGACCGGCGCCTGAAACTGTACGGCGCGGGCACCGACAGCGGCACCTTCGACTACTTCACCCAGGCGATCAACGGCAAGGAGAAGGCCAGCCGTGGCGATTACCAGGCGTCTGAGGACGACAATGTGCTCGTCTCTGGCGTCTCCGGCGATGACGCCGCCATCGGCTATTTCGGCCTGGCCTACCTGATGGAGAACGCCGGCAAGGTGCGGCCGGTGGCGATCGATAGCGGCAACGGCCGGTGCGTGCTGCCGG
>CAUJGQ010000172.1 GCA_963170165.1 Chloroflexota bacterium
ACCTTGCTGGCGGCGGTCTACGAGGTGGACGAGCACGACTACCGCCGGCGGCTCGCGGAACTGGTGGAGCTGTTCGACCTGGCCCGCCTGATTGAGACGCCGGTGCGACGCCTGAGCCTGGGGGAACGGATGCGCTGCGAGATTGCGGCGTCACTGCTCCACCGGCCGGCCGTGCTGTTTCTGGACGAGCCGACCATCGGCTTGGACGTGGTCGCAAAACAGACCATGCGCGACCTGGTGCGGCGGCTCAACCAGGAGGAGGGCACCACCGTGGTGCTCACCTCCCACGATGCCGGGGACGTGGAGCACGTCTGCCGCCGCGCTATCGTCATCAACCATGGCAGCATCGTCTTCGACGACGAGGTGGCGGTGCTGCGCCGGGAGTATCTGGCGACGAAGTTCGTCACGCTGGTGCTGGCCGAGCGTGCCGCCGCGCCGGAAATAGCCGGGGTGCGCTGCACCGAGAACGACGGTGTGCGCCTCACCCTCGAAGTCGACACATCAATGCAGCGGCTGGATCAGCTTGTCGCCGGCTTGCTGGCGTCGCTCCAGGTCGCTGATCTGACCATCGCCGATCCACCGATGGAGCGGGTGATTGCCGAGATGTACAGGCGCGATGCACGCCGGTCGGAAGGGGTGGCCCATGGCTAGCCTGGTGAGCGGGCACCGGCGACCCTCCAGCCGCGCACCCTGGCGCAAGTACTTGGCGGCCTTTCGCATCAGCCTGGCAGCGCAGCTAGCCTATCCCGCAGAGATTGTGATGCGGTTGCTGTTCCTCGTGGTGATCATGTTCATCTTCGCCAGCCTGTGGCACACGACCTTTGCCGAGATGAACGCCACACGGTTGGGCGGCCTGACTGTCACCCAGATGCTGTGGTACCTCGCCATCACGGAGGCGCTGATCCTCTCCCGGCCGCGCACCACGCTGCGGCTCGACGAGGAGGTGCGCACCGGGGCCTTCGCCTATGCCGTCGCCCGCCCGTACCACTTTGTGCTGTTTCGCTATGCCGAGGCGTCGGGCGAACGGGTACTGCGCCTGGCGCTGAACATCGTCGCCGGCGCGGCGCTGGCGGCGCTGTTTACCGGCGGGTCCGGTCTCAGCGGTGCGGGGCTAGCTCCGGGGCTGGTACTGGCCATCCTCGCGGTCACCGTGGATTTCCTGCTGACATTCTGCGTGCAGATGCTCGCCTTCTGGGTCGAGGACACGACACCGTTCGTGTTTGTGTATGAGCGCCTGCTGATGATCATGGGCGGGATGCTGCTCCCCCTCACACTGTTTCCCGGCCCGCTGGAACCGGTGGCACGGCTGCTGCCGTTCGCATCGATCATTGGTGAGCCGGCAGCCACGCTGGTGGCCTTTGACGCCGGCCGCTGGCTGCAGTCGCTGGCGCTACTGGCCGTGTGGCTGGTTCTGGCAAGCAGCGGGGCAGCGCTACTGTTCCGCCACGGACTACGCGTCGTCAGCGCCAATGGAGGATAAGCCCATGTCCGGTCGCGCCGGCGCGTACCGGCGTTTCATCACCACGGCGTTCGCCACAAATGTGCGGGCGGCGCTGGCGTACCGCGTCAGCTTCATCACGGCCGTGCTGTTTATGGCGGCAAACGACCTGATGTGGATCGCCTTCTGGGGTCTGTTCTTCTCGCGCTTTCCCGTGATTCGTGGCTGGGAGATTCGCGATGTGATCACAGCCTGGGCGGTGGTAGCCGTGGGCTTCGGGCTGGCAACCGCGATCTTCGGCAACTGCCGGCCGGAGGGCGCCCGCCTGATCATGGAGGGCCGGCTAGACTACCACCTGTCGCTGCCGAAGAGCCCGCTGCTCCACTTCCTGCTTGGCTCATCTAGCGTCGCCGCCTGGGGTGACGTGCTGTTTGGACTCACGACTTTCACGGCCTTCGTCCGTCCCGCGCCTGGGGACTTCGGCCTGTTCATCCTGCTGGGGCTCTGCGCCTGCGCCGTGTTTGTCTGTTGTGGGGTGCTGGTCAACAGCATGGCGTTCTGGGCGGGTAACACCGAGAGCCTGGGCATGCAGGTGATGAATGCCTTGATCACGTTTGGCACGTATCCGCTGGACCTGTTTGGCTGGGGCGTGAAGCTGGCGCTGTTCACGGTGCTGCCCGCCGGTTTCGTCTCCTACGTGCCCGTGCGGCTGCTACGCGAGTTCGACTGGTTGCTCCTGCTGGCGCTGTTGTCGTTTACCGGGCTGTTGCTCGCCATCAGCGGCGCTGTCTGGCGCGCTGGTCTGCGCCGCTACGAATCGGGCAGTCTGGTTACTATGCGCGGCTAGCAGCGCTCAGTCACAACCAGCCGGTTGCCCGTCCTGCCGTGGCGCTCGCGCCCGGCAGCCGGCACGCCACAGGCCACCCGGCAGCGCGAAGACGCCGGCGGTGATCAGCGCGTACCAAATGTACCAGAGGCGTGCACGCTCTGGCGGGTCGGACCACCAGTACAGGTAGGTGAACAGCGCGGCGCAGGTGAACAGTGCGAACACCCACGCCCGCCGGCCGCCCGCTCGCCAGGCGGCCATGGGCGCCAGCCAGGAAAGG
>CAUJGQ010000173.1 GCA_963170165.1 Chloroflexota bacterium
CGTTCTTCTCAGCAAACGCCGTGGGAGAGCCGTCGTCGTTGGTCTGGCGCGGGCCCGCCGGGTCCTGCTCGAAGACGATCAGGGAGTATGTGCCCCGCGACCTGCCGGTGATCACCGCCGGCAGCGGCGGCTGGGCGGGACCGGGCACACGAGGGCCCGTACGCCGGCGCTACCGTCGAGCGAGTGACGCGGCTGTGATGCGCCGGTGATGAATTGCGCCCCGCCACGTGACCTGGCCGTTACCTCACGCGCGGCATACTAAGCATAGCTGCTGCGGCGTCCCGGCCCTTCCCCCTTCCCCGCCCCCCCCAACCGTCGGGACGCCGCAGCGCTTCACCAGCCAAGCACGAGCACAACGGGAGCACCGGGGGCGGTGGTCCCGTTTCTGTTCATTAAGCGAGCGACGAGGCGGAGCCAATGCCGCCAACCGTGCTGATCATCGACGATGACCCCGCCTTTGTTCGCTTTCTCGCCGCCGCGCTGCGGCTGGGAGGCTACCTGACGGTCACGGCGCACACCGGCACGGATGGGCTGGCGGCCGCCATCGCCGCCCCACCAGACGCCGTGCTGCTGGACGTATCGATGCCGGGTATGGATGGCCTTGAGGTGCTGGCGCGGCTAAAGGCCGGGCCGGGCACCGCCGGCATCCCCGTGTTGATGCTCACCGCCTCGTTCGACCCCAACTGCGAGCCCGCGGCGCTGGCCCGTGGCGCTGCCCGCTTCCTCAGCAAGCCGATCAGCACCGCGGCCCTGCTCGCGGCAGTCCAGGCCGTGGCGCCGCTGCGTTAGCCCGCTCGGGGTATCCGCCGGTCCGGGCCGGCCCCCTACGGTGGAGAGAAGGGGGAGCAACACATGGAGCGCAACGTTTGCGGGCATTGCGGCACGCGTATCTCGGACCCAACCACGCGGGTGATTCACGGTGATGTGGCATACTGCTGCGCCAACGGTGCGGCAGCAATGGAGCAGGGCGGCGGCGGCTCCGACCCGCACGCGACCGACCGCTCTGGGGAGCTGGCCTGCGACCACTGCCGCGCGCCGATCGTCGATGAATCGACGATGCAGGAGCGGGACGGGCGGGCGTACTGCTGCGCCAGCTGCCTGGCCGCCGTGGCCGCCGCGCCGCGCTAACCCGGATCATCCATGGACAGCCGGGGCGGGCGGCGAGCGGGGCGGGCCGGCCCGCACCCTCCACTGCGGCCAGCGCTCCTGTGCCGGCTCACAGCACCCGTAACTCCGTTCCGCCTACGCGCAACGTGTCGCCGGAATAAGCGACGCCGCGCGGGGCGGGGCGGCCATTGATGTAGGTGCCGCCGGTACTGCCCAGGTCCTCCACGTACAGCCGGCCCTGCTCGACCGTCAGCCGGGCGTGCAGGCGGGAGACGGTGTCATCCTGGAGCAGGATGTCGCAGTCCTCCTCCCGCCCCAGCAGATGCACCCCTGGCCGGAGGGTGATTGCCACGCCGCCGGGACCGGCCAGGGTGAGCGCCTCTGCTCCGCCGGCGCCACCCGAGCCGTCCCTACCGGCGCCACCTTCCCGCGCGCGGACGATGGCAAAGGCGATCAGGCCGAAGGCGAGCAGGGCCGTGCCCAGCCCCAACGCCACCGGCAGCGCCGAACCTCCGCCGGATGGCGGCGGTATGGCGGTGTTCTTGGGCAACGGCCGGGTGGAGACCACAGCGTAGAACGGCTCGCGCGGCTGCGAGACCTCGCGGCCGAACGTCTGCACACGCCACGATCCCTTGGCCGGGTTGTCGATGATGATGTTGGCAGTCGTGGCGCTGGTGACGATACTGGCGCCCTTGGTGGTGGCGTCGATGCGCTTGCCCTTGGGGTCGGTCAGGATCAGGTCCAGCGTGCTGCCCGGCCACACCAGCGTCACGTTCAGCCGCTGGCCGGTGGCGCTGACGGTGAAGGTTCCGGCCTCGGCCGTCTCGCCGGGGCCGACATCGCCCTCGTACTCGCCGATGATGTCGCCGCCGGCTGCCCGCTGGCGCAGCTTGACGAAGCGCTTCTGCAGCTCGAACTCATCTCCCGCCTCCAGCATTTCGCCGCAGCCGGTATCGGCGGCGATGCGGTTCAGCAGCTTGTCGTTGTAGTCACCCTGGCGGCCAAAGCCGATGGTGCAGATGGCGATCCCGGCGGCCTTGGCGGCGGTCACCGGGCCACCGGCGGCGAAGAAGTCCTCGTCTGGGCGGTGTGGCTCTTGCAGCCCGTCGGTGAGCAGGATGATACTGCGGCCGGGCTCCCCGGGCTGTCCCGGGCCGAGCAGCTTTACCCCTTCGTGGATGGCGCCATAGATGTTGGTGCCGCCGGAGGGTGTCGCCTGGTCGAGCTTGCTGCGGATCGTTGGGAACGTCGCTGTCAGCGGCGTCAGGTCGTAGGGCTGCTGGTTGAACAGCACCAGCCCCATTTCCTGGGGCGTGTTGTGGCGCGTGTGCTCCTGCTCGATGAAGTCCACGACGATACCGGCGCCGGTGACGGCCGCGTCCAGCTTGCTGCCGCCGCTGCTGCTCCCGCTGGCCCGGTCCATACTGCCCGAGGTGTCTAGCACCAGCACGGTCTTGACCGGCCCAGTGCCCGAGGCCACCTGTGACGGCACATAATCGATCGCGTCAAGCTTGAAGGTCTTCGCGCCAAAGAAGCCATTCTGGGCAGTGGTGGTGATCCGCAAGCGGCCGGAGACGTTCGTCAATGTGACCACGCAGCGCTTCGGCTCCCACCATACCGCCGGCTCAGGGAAGTATGGGGATTGCGTGCACGCATCATCCGGCGGCAACGGTGTCGATGGCTTGCCATCGAGTTGTGCCGTTGCGCCGAGGTCGCCACTGTACACAATCGAGATCCCCACCGCCGGTGAGACGGGGATGTCAAGCGTCGTACTGCTTTGGGTCTTACATGCGGAGCCGCCAATGAACCGGCTGTTGCGCTCCTCTGACCATACGCCGCTGCACGGGAAGCCGCCGTTAATCCCGTGATCGAGCACGCTGTACTTGACGATGTTGGCGAGCTGGCTCCTCAGCGGTTCGGACTTCGCATAACAGCCATGACCAAAATCCCATTCCCACTCAGACACGCACTGCGATAGCGCATCGAACACGCGCCAAGCGCCTGGGAGGGCCTGACCGATGATCGGTGCGGTCTTTGCATGCCAGGTAGGGATGATCGCGGGAAGTGGTGGGTTGCGCCGCCTGATGGCGCATTGCGCTGAATCGTAATCCTTACACGCCTTCATGCTGAGGTTGAACGGTCCAATCTGAAGGTCGAGCGGTCCAATCTGATGAGCGATGTCCCGCCAAGCTCCGGATGTGATGTCGCAGTATTGCTGGCCGGCGAAAAACCGAGGCGCGGATAGCGCAAGCTGATCAAACTCAACAGTCAGATTGCCGTCAAATACCATGCTATCAAGCGTAACCAGCGCCTTAATGTGCTTGGTCAAGTAGTCATCAGTACGCGTTGCCGCCCAATGCGTGACCAATACGCCGCCAAGGCTATGACCGACAAGGATGATGTTCGAATCATCATCGTCCTGGAGCACCTGCTCCACCAACTTTTGCAGGTGTGCCACCGCCCCATTTGGAGCCATCAGGCTATTGCAGGTATCATAGGGTGTGTACTTGGCCTGGCGGTGATTCTTGGGGCAGCTATTGACTCCGGCATAGCTGAACTCGTAGACATCCTTCGCGGTGAGTCCTGCCTCCTGCAGCTTGGGCCACAGCGCCTCGCGCATCGTGTTAGCGCCACAAGTCGACTCGGAGTGGATGCCCATCGCCAGGATCACCTTCTCGTGGCCGGTGCGCGGCGCGGCGTGGGCCAGCGGTGGCGTAACGGCCGCACGGGAGAGCGCCAGCAGCACCAGCAGCGCGGCGAGCAGGGACAGGCGCGGTAGGCGGCGAGGCATGGCGGGACCTCCCGTGCGGTCAGCGCAAAATCTCAAACGTTGTCGAGCTCTGGGCCACCAGCTGGCCGTTCACCCGCAGCTCAATGCGATAGGTGCGCGCACCGCCTGACCCGGCAGCATACGGCCCGGCGCAGTCACCGGGGCTGCTCTCGACCCGATCCTGGTAGCCGGGGAAGGCCGTGTTGTTGTTGGTGATGCTCACCCGGCCCGCGCGCGAGATGGTGTAACAGACGTAGACCTCATCCCCCACCCGCACCGTCTGATCCAGCGGCTTGCCGGCAACGAGCACGCTGATCGTGGCCTGATCGGCGCCGCTCACGGCGCCAGTGGTACGCCGGCCGAGACTGATGCCGCCGTTGCCCAGGCTGCTGGTGTACGAGCCTTCGAAGCGTGTGCCATCGGCCGTGAATGTCCAGAGGAAGACGCCGCTGCCGCCGCCCTGGCCGTAGGTGGCGCGCAGGGTTCGGCCCTCAAGCCGGCCGCTCAGTGCGAGATCGCCCGTGCCCGTCACCACGTCGCCCTGCTGGCTGAGCCGGACGTGGAAGCTGTACGTCCGGCCCGCATCCCGTCCGTAGCGGATGTGGTCGGTGAAGCTCCACTCTCCGGTGATGTTCACGGTTGCCCCGCCGCCCGTTGCGGGTGGAGGTGTCGCCGCTCGGACCTCGGTATCGCAGGCGGCGGCGGTGCGGCGGCTGGTGCACTCCGGCGAGGGCACGAGGTACAGCCCCAGCGACCAGCCCTCGCGCCCGCCGGCAAAGGGCTGCACCGGCCACCACTCCTCGCCGGCGGCGGAGCGCTGCGGCCCGCCCAGGATCAGCAGGTGGCCGCCGTCCTGCTTGCACTCCAGCGCCGTGGCCGTGCGCTCCGGCTGGATGCGGATCAGGATGCAGTCGCCCGGGGTGTTGATGCGCACCAGGTCGCCCTGGCGGTGGGCCGGTGGCGGCGTGGGCGACGGCGTGGGCGGCGGCGTGGGCGCCGGCGTCGCTTGCGCGGTGAAGCTGCCGCGCCCGGCCACCGCCGTCCCGGCCAGCGCCCAGACGTGATAGGTGGAAGGGGCAGGCAGCGCACGCAGCAGCGCCAGCGGCGCGCAGGTATCGCCGCCCTCGCCCTGCACCGGCGGGGAGCGCGCCACAACGGCCGGGTCGTCCGGGCCGCCGGGGGCGCGGTCCTCGCGCGTCGCCACCAGCACCAGCGGCGCGCTGCCCGCCCCTGGCTGGTAGCGGAAGCAGGCGACGACGTTGCTCCCTAACACCACGAAGG
>CAUJGQ010000174.1 GCA_963170165.1 Chloroflexota bacterium
AGCGACGCCGGTGTTTCCTATCCCGAAATCGGCGATACTCCCTTGCCAAGAGGCAGGCGCGCGCATGTCCCCAACGGCCCTGGCGCTGGTGCTGACGGCGGCGGTGTTCCACGCGCTGTGGAACCGGGCGTTGCACGTGGCGGGCGACCGCGCGCCGCTGATGGCGGCCGGGCTGATGATCGGCGGCCTGCTGCTGGCCCCGGCTGCCATCGTCGCGCCGCCGCCGTCCGCGGTGCTGCCGTTGGTGCTGCTGTCGGCCGCCGCCGAGGCCGCCTACGCGCTGCTGCTGGCGGCCGCCTACCAGCGTGGGGCGCTGTCGCTGGTGTATCCGCTGGCGCGGGGCGTCTCGCCGCTGCTGGTGACGGTCGCCGGGATGGCGGTGCTGGGCCAGCAGCCAGGGGTGGCCGGGGTGCTGGCGGCGGCGGCGCTGCTGGCGGGCATGGCGTTGCTGGCCACCGCCGGCCGCCGCCACGGGCAGGGAACCGCCATGCTCTTCGCCCTCGGCACCGGCATCGCCATCGCCTCATACTCCGTCATCGATGCCCGCGCCGTGCGTGATACCTCCCCGGCAGGCTATCTGGCGGTGGTGCAGGTGCTGGCCGGGCTGCTGGTGGCGGCGCGCACTGGCTTCCACGTTGGGCGGCTGCGGGCAGTAGCCCGCCCGGGGCTGCTGGTTGGCATCGGTAGCACCGCTGCCTACCTGCTGGTGCTGCTCGCCTATCAGCGGGCGGGGGCGGGCAGCGTCGCCACCCTGCGCGAAAGCTCGGTGCTGATCGGCATCGTCCTCTCCGGCGAGCGCCCCGGCCGGCGGGTGTGGCTGGGGGCCGGCCTGATCGTCGCCGGCGCACTGCTGGCCGCCGCCCGTTGAGCGCACCCAGCCGCCGGCCGCGGATCGCTCCGCGGGCTCGCTCAGGCGCCCGCCGCCGCGCTAGCATGGGGGCACGCCATGCCAACCGGAGCGACTGCCATGAAGAAGGCCGACGTGCAGCAGGTGGTGGACGCCCTGCCCGAGGAGGGTGAGGTGGACATCGACACGCTGCTGTACACCCTCTGGCTGCGGCGCAAGGTGGAACTGTCGCTGGCCGAGGCGGACGCGGGCCAGCTCATCCCGCATGAGGACGTGGAGCGTGAGATCGACGCATGGCTCGCGTAGCCTGGACGCCGCGGGCGCTGGCGGATCTCCAGGGCATTCGAGCGTATCTGATCACCGAAGCGCCCGGCGCCGCTGATGGCGTGCTCCGCCGCATCCGCCAGGCGGTACGCCGGCTGCACGACCACCCGCAGATCGGGCGGGCCGTCCCCGAGCTGGGCCAGCCGCACATGCGCGAAGTGATCAGCGCGCCGTACCGCGTCCTCTACCGCTACGGCGGTGGCACGGTGGAGATCATCGCCATCGTCCACGGCGCCCGCCAGCTTCCACCACTGACCGAGCGTGACTGATCTCCGGCCATGGCCCGCTGACTCGTGGGCTCGCTCAGGCGCCCGCCGCCGCGCTAGCATGGGGGCACGCCAGCCAACCGGAGCGACCGCCATGAAGAAGGCCGACGTGCAGCAGGTGGTGGATGCCCTGCCCGAGGAGGGTGAGGTAGACATCGACAGGCTGCTGTACACCCTCTGGCTGCGGCGCAAGGTGGAACTGGCCGAGGCGTGTCCCGAGGACGAAGACATCACCCAGGAAGAACTGGACCGGCTGAGCGAGTCGTGGGCCTCGTAAGCTGGTCCCCGCCGGCAGTGCGGGATCTCCGCGAGATCCAGGCATACATCGCACGTGATGCACCGGGCGCCGGATTCGCGCAGGCGCCCAGCGGCTGGCGGACTATCCCCTCAGTGGCCGTATCGTGCCGGAGCTTGGCCTGCCATATCGAGAGGTGATCACGGGCAGCTATCGTGTCATCTACCGCGTGCAACCAGAGCGCAATCGCGTACCGAGCGCGCCTGACCTCAACCAGACGGAGCCCGCCACATGACGGCCCCTGCCCTCACCCTACCCCAAGAAGTGCTGCTGCTGGCGCTGGATGAGCGCTCCGGCGAGGTGCGCTGGCGCTCGCAGTCGCGGCTGACCTACGCCCTGGCCGGGGCGATCCTGGCGGAACTGGCGCTGCGCGTCCGCATCGCCACGCCGGACAAGCACACCAGCGTGCTGGACAGCGAACCGACCGGCGACGCCGTGCTCGACGCCGCCCTGGCGCGCATCGCCGCCGAGCGGAAGCCGCGCGAGCTGAAGCACTGGGCCGGCAAGATCGCCACCACGCGCGGCCTCAAGCAGCAGGTGGCGCGGCAGCTGACGGCGGCCGGCGTCTTGCGGGAGGAAAACCGCAAGTTCCTGGCGATCATCCCCGACACCCGCTTCATCGAATCGAACCCGGCGCCGGAAGCGGCGCTGCGTGAGCGGCTGCGCGCCGCCGTCGCCCCCACCGCCGCGCCGGACGAGCGCACGGTGCTGCTGCTCATGCTGATGCGCATCGCCTCGCTGACCTCTGCCGTCTTCCCTGACAAGCAGGAGCGGACCGCCGCCGAGCGGCGTGCCAAGGAACTGGCGGCCACCGTCTCCGGTAGCGCCGCCGCCGAGGCCGCCCGCAAAGCCGCCGAGGAGGTGGAGGCCGCACTCTCCATCGCCGTGATCGCCGCCACCGCCGCCGGTAACAACTAGCCCGGATGATTCCTGACTGCCCCGGCCGGCTACTCCCGCGCGACGACGGTGTCGTAGAGGCCGACATGGGTGAGGCCGGGGTGGCTCTCCAGGCCGGTGTAGCGCAGCGAGGCGTCTTCGTAGCGCCGGAAGGCGAAGACGGCCTGGTTCATCTGCTCGGTGTTAAACACCCGCAGTTGCACGAGCAGGCGGAAGTCGTTG
>CAUJGQ010000175.1 GCA_963170165.1 Chloroflexota bacterium
CTGCATAACGACACGTCAAGTCCCGGGTGGCACGCCTCCAAACTCGGATGTAGAATGTGGGCCGGACCTGCTCTTCGGACACCGCCCATGCCAAACCGCATCGAACGCGAGATCGAAGAGATCCTCACCAAACTGGACGAGTTCGTGCCGGACGAGCCACGTTCGCAGCGCTTGCGGCGGCGGGCCGGGAGCGCGGCGGGGGGGATGCGCGGCCGGTTCCGCGGGCTAACCCGCGGCATCAGCGGCGGTCATGTGGTCCTGGGTGCGGCCATCTTGCTGGTCGTGGCGATGGTGCTGCGCGGCTCCTACCCGGAGATCGCCCGCTGGCTCACGTATGGCGGGCTGGCCGTGATCTTCGTCGCGATCTTTCTCTCGATCCGGCCGGTCCGGCGCAAGCGCCAGCAGTACTGGCGGGGTGAGCCCATCGAGTTCACCCGGCGCCACAGCCCGTTGACGCGCGCTCGCATCTGGTGGCGGCGAAACCGCAGGCGTTAGCGCAGGCGTTACACTGATGCCAGGGCCGGCGGCATCGCCGGTCCTCAGCAACTGCGCGCGCCGGCGGTACTGCCGGGCCTACCCGTTCCTATCTGAGCGAGTGACCCCATGCCTGTACGGCTGCTCTCAATCCTGCTCGTGCTGCTGGTTGCCGCAGCATGTGATACCAGTGCGGACACCCTCACTTCGGCCCCGCCGGTGAGTGAGCCTGCTTCAGCGACAGCCACCGCGTCGCCGGCGCCGGATCTGCCCGTGGCCACCGCCACGCCAGCAATGACCGCGACGCCCGACCCCATAGACGGCGCTCCGAGCGGTGAGCGGGCGCTGGCACATGCACGCGTGCTCGCTGCTGACATCGGCGAACGAACGGCCGGCTCAGCCGAAGAGCGACGAGCCGCAGCCTATATCACCGAGCAGTTACTGTCGTTTGGCTATGCCGTCGAGCTGCAACCGTTCCCGATCTCGACATTCGTGTCGCGGTCGGTGACCGTGCGCGTGCTATCGCCGAACGAGGAGACCCTGCGTGCCACGCCGTTCACGGGCACGTCTGCCGGTACCGCCACCGGTGACCTGTACGTTGCCGGCGCGGGCCTGACTACCGACTATCCAGCAGGTGGCATCGGTGGGCGGGTGGCTCTGGTGCGACGTGGACAAGTGACGTTCGGCGATATGGCCCGCAACGCCTATGCAGCCGGCGCCTCGGCAGTGCTGGTCTACGATCCAAACGGTGACCTGATCTCCGGCCGGCTAACTGGCCAGACGCCCCCCATTCCGGCACTCTCCATCCCCGGCAGTGACGGACAGCGGCTGGCATCGGCCGGTGGCAGCGGCCCGGTGCGGGTGACGCTGAGCTTCGACGGCGGTATGGAGCAGGTCACGGCCCATAACGTCATCGGCCGGCCACCCGGCGGCCAGTGCCTGACGGTCGCAGGTGGCCACTACGACACGGTTGCAGGTGCGCCAGGCGCTAGTGATAACGCCTCCGGCACTGCCACTATGCTCGAGCTGGCCCGGGTTCAGGCGGCGCGCGGCAATCCCGAGCAGACGTGTTTCATCGCCTTCTCTGGTGAAGAGCTGGGGTTGCTCGGAAGTCAGTATTATGTCGAGAATCTCACCGACGAGCAGCGCCGGGCGATCCGTTTCATGCTCAACCTTGACATGACGGCGGTGGGTGACCAGTGGTGGTTGGTCGGCTCACGCACCTTGCAGACCCGGGGCAGAGACATCGCGGCGCAGGCGGGCGTAACAATGACGCCCCGCGAGTTGATCGGGGCCAGTAGCGACCACGCCGCCTTCATTGACCGGCGCATCCCCGCGATCATGATCCACCGCGCCGACGACCGGCTGCTGCATACTCCCGAGGACGTTATTGACCGGATCACAGCGCCTCCGCTGGAGACTGCCGTCCAGATGGGGCTAGCGTTTCTGATCGCCTTCAGCGCTGGCTAGGGGGCGGTGTTGGCCCGCCTGCCCGCCCGTCCGCTATCATCAGCCAGAGAGAACCACCGGACTGCCGATGAACGTCAAACTGCTGCTCGGTGTCATCGCCGCCATGGCGCTCGCGGCCTGTGGCGATGACGGCAAGCAGGGGGTCACTAACGCCGCGCGCGAACTGAAGGACCCCCGCACGGTGCCCACGGCGACGGTGCCGGCCACCATCCCGACTGCCATCCCCGCGCTGGATGTTGCGCAGGCGGCGCGCCGTCCAACCCAGACGCCGGATGTCTATGTGGTGAAAGCCGGCGATACGCCGGCCGGGATCGCCGCTGAGCTGGGCGTCGAGCTCGCTGAGCTGCTCAAGGCCAACAACATCGAAGACCCACGTGCGCTGAAGGTGGGCCAGCAGCTCAAGGTGCCGCGCCCGGCCCAAGCATCGGCCACACCGGCCAGGTCCGGTGCTACGCCCGGCCGTACCGGCACAACGGTGACCGGTCGCGCCACCGCCAGCCCTAGCGCCGCTGCCGCCACGCGCACGGTTACCCCAACGCCGGGCACCCCCGGCAGCTACACGGTCAAATCAGGTGACACTGCCTGCGAGATCGCCAAGGAGCTCGGGGTACCGCTGACGGCTCTGGCCGAGGCGAACGGCACCAACCCGGCCGGCCTCGCCAGCCTGCGCATTGGCCAGGAGCTCAAAGTACCGAGCACGCGCGGCCCGGCCGGTTGCTAGGGCAGAACCCCACCGAGGTAATCGCGTGTCACAGCATCCGCCTCAGTCTATCCCGGCATCGATGATCGTGGAGGCGCTCCGCGTCGAAGGCGTCCGCACTGTGGTGACCGTGCCTGACACCCATCAGCGTACGGTCCTTGAGCTGCTGGCCACAGACGCGGGCATCCGGCTGATCACATGCGCCACCGAGGACGAAGCCACCGCCGTTGCCGCCGGGTTGTGGATCGGCGGTGACGAGCCCGCCCTTCTGATCCAGCACGCCGGTCTGTACGCCTCGGTCAACACGCTGCGCGGCGTCGCCATCGATGGGCAGATCCCGATGTTCTACTTGATCGGGCTGCTCTCCCGGGAGCCGGACCGCGTGCCCCGCGACTCGCAGCGGAGCATGGTGCGCTATTGCGAACCACTGCTTGATGTGTTCTCCGTGCCGTACGCGTTGCTTGAGGGACCAGAGGATGTCGCCCAGATCGGCGAGCTATTCCGGCGTAGCCGCGCCAAACGAGGGCCGGCGGCGGCGCTGATCGGCATGCCGACGGCATAGCGGGTGTGTGCTTCTATCGAAGGCTGACGAGAGGACCGCTGCGATGCCAATCCAGCCACTAGCTGCCCTGCGCGCCATTGCCGAGCTGCGCGCCGCTGCGATTGTCGTGCCAACGATGACAGCTGTTGAGCCATGGCACCGGCTGTCACCCGAAGGCATCACGGTCCCCTGCATTGGCTTCATGGGCGGCGCCTCCTCCCTCGGGCTCGGGCTGGCGCTGGCCCAGCCGCAGCGCAAGGTGATCGTGCTGGACGGCGATGGCAGTCTGTGTATGCAGCTTGGCGTTCTCGCCACCAACGCCGGCGCCGCCGCGCCAAACCTCTATCACGTGGTCCTTAAGAACCGCGTGTATCAAGTCTCCGGCAGTCAACCCATTCCCGCCGCCGATCGGATCGACTTCGCAGCGATGGCCCGGGGCGCGGGCTACGCGGCCGTCTACGCCTTCGACGACCTTGAAGACCTGCGGGTTCGCCTACCTGAGGCGCTGGCCGCTACTGGCCCTGTGTTCATCGAGCTAACGACCGAGGAGATGCCCGACCCGCCCAAAGGTGGCGTCATCGCCGCCAGCTTCCCGGCCGAGGCCGCCGCCGCGCGGGCGGCGCTCGGGCCATCTTCCTAGCCGCACACCGGCCGAACCGCGCCCGCGCGCCCAAGCCGCGGGCCCCCTTACCCGCCGGATGCGACGGATTTGCCCCAAGGGCGGCGCTGGGCTAGGATTCCGGCGGACCGGGAGGAACGCTCCCGAGAGGTGAGTATGAGCGCTGGCATCATTGGCTCGGCTCAGGTGGCCGGGCGCACCATTCTTAACGAGGTTGAGTCCAAGAACCTGCTGGCTGCCGCAGGTGTGCCGGTCGTGGCGGCGCAGATTGCCACCACCCGCGACGAGGCGGTCGCGGCCGCGCGCGCAGCCGGGTTTCCGGCCGTGATGAAAGTCCTATCGGACGACCTGCCGCACAAGAGCGACGTGGGCGGCGTGCGACTTGGGCTGGCTGATGAAGCGGCAGTGGCTGCTGCCTATGACGCGATGATGGCTGGCATTCGGGCGGCTGCGCCCCACGCCCGCATCGACGGTGTCTCGATTCAGCGCCAGGCACAACCCGGCGTCGAGGTTATCATCGGCATGACCACCGATCCCCAGTTTGGACCGGTGCTCATGGTCGGTCTTGGTGGCGTGCTGGTGGAGGTGCTGAAGGATGTCGCCTTCCGCATCGTGCCGGTCAGCGCCCGCGACGCCGGTGAGATGGTGCGCGAGCTGCGCGGCCTGCCGTTGCTGCAGGGCTACCGTGGCGCTCCAGCGGCCGACCTCGGGGCGCTTGAGGCGATCGTGCAGTCTCTGTCGCGCTTCGCTCAGGACAACCCGGAGGTGCGTGAGATCGACCTCAACCCCGTGTTCGCCTATCCGAACGGCGCCGTGGCCGTTGACGCGCGAGTCGTGGTGGCAGCGAAGGAGACAGCGGCATGACGGTGTCACAGGAACGGCTTGCCCGCGCCCTTAATCCTCGCACCGTCGCTGTCGTGGGTGACAAAGGCGCCTCCGGGTACATGTGGCTGCGCAACCAAAGCACCTTCAGAGGCAAGGTCTACTCGGTCCAGGTAGACCCGCGGGAGATTCCTGGCATCGAGGCGCTGGGGATCACCAACTACACTAGCCTGACGGAGATCCCGGATGAGATCGACTGGGTGATCTGTGCGGTGCCACGCCAGGTGGCGCCGCGGGTGATGGCCGACGCCGCGGCCAAGGGCGTGGCCGGCGTGGGTATGTTCACCTCCGGCTTTGCCGAGACCGGCGAGGAGCTGGGGCGGCAACTGCAGGACGCGATCGTCGAGATTGCGCGCAACGCCGGCATTGCGCTGGTGGGCCCGAACTGCATGGGGTTGTACAACCCCGGCGCCGGTGTGCGCTTCTCGGCCGAGCAAGTGACTGGTGAGGGCGGGAGGATCGGTGTCATCTCCCAGAGCGGTACCCACGCCATCAACACGAGCCTGCTGACAGCGGCCAACGGGATGCTACTGAGCACGGCGGTCAGCATTGGCAACGCCGTGATACTGGACGTGCCGGATTACCTGGAGTACTTCGGCAATGACCCCCGCACCGAGATCATCGCCATGTACGTTGAAGGGGTCAAAGAGGGGCGCCGGTTTCGGGAGGTGCTGGCGCGGGTGGCTCAGCGTAAACCGGTGGTGATCTGGAAGGGTGGCCAGACCGACGCCGGCGCCCGTGCCACGATGTCGCACACGGCCTCCCTGGCCTCGGCCATGCACATCTGGCAAGCGCTGGCCCGCCAGGTCAATGCCATCATGGTGGACAACTTGGATGAGCTGGTGGACGTGCTCCAGTTGCTGCTGCGGGCCAAGCCTGGCGGCGGCCGGCGCGCAGCGCTCATGGCCCAGACCGGCGGCCAATCAGTCTCAATCACGGATGCATTCGCCAAGGCCGGGCTGGAGATTCCGCAACTGACGGAGGACTCGTACCAGCAACTGGCCGGGTTCTTCAACATCATCGGCGGCAGCTACCAGAATCCGTTCGACATGGCCGGCACCGTGAACCAGAACCCGGACCTGCTGGACCGCATCTTCGGCATCATCGACGCTGACCCGAACATCGACGCCATCGTCATGGAGATGTCGGCGCTGTTCGCGGCGCGGCGCTGGGTGGCGAATCCTGATTTATTCGAGGACCTGCTCAACCGGTTGCAGGCGCACCAGGCGCGGTCGTCGAAGCCATTCGCCACGATCCTGCATCCGGGGCACCTGGAGGCGGAAATCGCGGGATTGCGCCCCAAGATCCAGGCACGCGGCATCGCCGTGCTGCCCAGCTTCGACCGTGGCGCCCGCGCAATGGCGCGGGTCAGCGCTTATCATCGGGCGCGCGCTGCCGGCTAAGCTTCGCACGAGAAATGCGCGCGGCCCCGGGAGACCGGGGCCGTTGCGTCTTAGCCAGGGGAGAACGGGTTACGAGCCTTTGAGGGCGGCTGCTCCCGTCTCCTTGTGGTGCCGCTGGCGGGGGTCATAGAACCGGCAGTTCAGGCAGAACTCCTCGGTGCCGTCAAACCGATCCACCATCACCGCGTCGATACAGTTGACTTCCCAACCGATCTGCCGGGTGGTACCGCGGAAGTAGCTCGTCCACAGCGGGATGATTCGGCTCTTGCGGCAGTCAAATTCCCGTTTGAGTTCCGCGAGGTCCTGCTCCAGCTCCTCTTCCTTCGGGATCGTCGGATGATGCTGCGGGAGACGAGCACGTGCCATAATGCTCTGGAAACTCGCTTGACTGATCCGCCCGCGGGCCAGGATCAACCCTGCCGGGGCGGCTCCGCCGGCAGGCCTGGCACTGGGAAACCCCCGAAGGGGCTGACCACGGAATCCACGGGCGACGATGATCGGCTCGGGAACGATGGAGCGGCGCAGGCTGCCCCATCTGCGTCTCGTAACCGTTGCGGCCCCCCGTTCGGTCGGGGCGAGAGGATTTGAACCTCCGACCTCCTGAACCCCATTCAGGTGCGCTACCGGGCTGCGCTACGCCCCGTCGTTCCACGCGCACCGTAACATGGTCGTCGTAATCACGTCCAGTGTTATGACGTCCAACCACTGACAAAAATTCCGTATACGGCGGCTTTACACTCCTGATGCAGTGTTCGCGCGTGAAAGATTGTGACAAAAGGCGCGATGTCAGCGACTTTGCTGCGGCCGTGTCTTGGTCACCCGCGCCGCGAGATAATGGTGAACGCAGCCGTGACAGCGAGACCCACGACACCGACCGTAACGAACTCACGGATGGCGCTGCGATCTAGATGGCCGCTGAGGTAGCTTTGGATCAATCCGGTCATCTCGTAGAACGCAATCAGCAGCAGCCCTCCGGCCAGCAGGTCGGGCAGGCCCAGGTAGTACACAGCCCAGCGCACCTCAGCCACTACTGCGCCCGTGGCGGCGGCATAGGCGAACAACACGCCGGTCTGCACTTCTAGCTCGCGCAGGATGTCCACCGTCAGCAGCAGCGCTACCACCGCCACCACCAGCGTGGCGGCAGACAGCGTCAGCCCTGAGGTTGACACCACGGTGAAGAAGCCAAAGGCGGTCACGTAGCTGATCAGGCTGAGTACAAACCGAGCATTTGGATAGTGCTCGGGCGTGATCTCAATCGTCAGATACTCGGCGTTCGCAGCCAAAGACAGCAGCAGCGCGGCCAGCGCGGCGGCCGGGATGTTCCACACCCCAGAAACGACCTCTCGCAGGAAGATGGCGGTGCCCAGCGTGAACAGTACGGGAACGAACAGGTAGATGACGGTGGCGGTCACGCCGGAGAAGCGCGCCGCGGGGTGGCCGCGCAGCGCCTGGTCGACACCGGCCGCCACCCATACCACCAGCACCGGCAGCAGCCACCAGGCATCGGTGGACAGATACACCAGAAGCAGCAGGCCGAATACGGCGGCGATGGCGTTGATCAGCACCTGCCGCCCCAGCCCT
>CAUJGQ010000176.1 GCA_963170165.1 Chloroflexota bacterium
CCGCGCAGCTAAGCCGGGGGCGGTGACAGCGGTGCCGGCGGTGACGGCAATCCCCGGAGCGGCTCAGCCCCCGGCCAGCCGCTTGACCAGCCGCGCCCAGCGCCCGCCGGCGGCGCGGCACGCCTCCAGCACGGCCGCAGACGGCTCGCCCAGGGCAACGGGGCCGTAGTGCGGGCCGTACGGGTCGCCCTGGATCACCAGGCCGTGATTGAGCAGCAGATGAATCGCGTTCAGCAAGGTCAGCTCCGCGCCGCTGCCCGCACGGCTGCCGGCCGCGAAGGCGCCGCCCGCCTTGCCCTCCAGCGGTCCGGGGTAGCCCTGGATGGCAACCTCGTCAAACAGCCGCTTGATGCGCCAGTCTACCCCGCCAAAGCGGGTGGGCGAGCCGATGATGATGCCGTCTGCCGCGCGCAGGTCCGCGATGGCGACTGCGTCCGGTTCGCACACGCGCGCCGCCACCCCCTCGGCGGTGATGCCTTCCACCACTGGCGGGACCATCTTCGCCGTGTTGCCGCGCAGCGAGGTGGTGATGATGAGGATGCTGGGCATAGGCGTGCCTCCGCAGCGGGCCGGCCGTGGGGCCGTCTCCCCGGCTTCGCTCATCCTTTCGCGACGGGGCAATACAGGGCGTTGGACTCGATCAGGAAGACGCGGTTGAGGCGGGCGCGGTAGTTCTCCAGCGCGCCGGTGGCGGCCAGCTCGACAAGCTGCGGCTCGGTGTAGTGGGTGCGCAGGCGGGCGTACAGCTCGTCGGGCACATCGACCGGCGTGGCCGTCATCGCGTCGGCCAGTTCCAGGGCGGCGCGTTCCGCCGCGGTGTACAGGGGGCTGCGCTGGTACTCTGGCAGCGCGGCAAGCTTCTCGTCGCTGATACCGGCGTTGCTGCCCCCGGCAGCGTTGATATCCATTCAGAACGGGCAGCCGGCCAGGGTGGCGATACGCACACACACCAGCGCGCGCAGCGCCGCCGGCAGCGTGGCATCCGTGCTGACCGCGCGGGACAGCGCCCGCCCGGCGGCCAGAATCGGCGGGCGGTGGGCCATCACGTGCGTGGGATTGAGCACCACGCCAAAGGCGCGCTCATCCTGATCGTAGAACGCGCGCGCCTCCTCCGGCGCCTCCTCGCGCGATAGCATCCGGATGCGGTCGGTCATGCGATGCTCCTTGGGTGCGTGGCGCTCCCCCGCGCCTACGCGGACGCTAAACGGGGGATAGGGCGGCGTCAAGCACCCGGCCTGCTACGCTACAACGGCAGGGGGGAGCCGTGCGCGCCGCGACGGCCACCGGCCCGGTGCGGCCAGCAGCCGCAGGCGGAAGGGAGCGTCACCCTGACTGACTCGCTGCGTCAGATCGCCTATGCCCCGATGCGGCATCCATCACCGCTGAGCCGGTACCGGCCGCCGGTGCGGTGGGAGCTGCGCGCCGGCGCCGTGTTCATGGCGGGTATCCCCCCCCAGGCCGGCCCGCGGCTGGTGTGCCTGTTCGGCGCCACGCCCTCGCTGGCGTGGGCGCTGGCCGAAGCCGAACGCTTCTACGGCGGGGAGGACGCCTACGAGCTGTGCATCGATGCGGACCTGCGCGGCGCAGAACTACCGCTGCTGGCGCAGCGCGGCTTTGCGCTGACCGAGCAAGAGCCGGGGTTGGTGCTGCCCCACCTGCCCGCGCCCGATGCCATCCCCGCCGCACCGCCCGAGCTGCAGATTGCGCCGGTGCAGGATCAGGCGGGGCTGGACACCTTCTTCTCCATCACCAGCACGCCGCGCTTCATCGTCCCCTCCGTGGCGGCGGCTACCGACCCGGAGGTGGCGCTGCTGGTGGGCTGGGTGGACGGGCAGCCGGTGGCCACCGCGCGCCTGTCGCTCAGCCCAGACGGCGTCGCCGATATCATGGGCGTGGTCACCATCGAGGCCGCCCGCCGCCGGGGGTACGGCACGGCGATGACGTGGGCGGCCGTGGCCGTCGCCGCGCGCCGCGGCGCCACCGCCGCCACGCTGACCGCCACGGCGATGGGCTATCCTGTCTACCGCAAGATGGGCTTTCTGCACGCCTGCACCTTTCAGACGTACGAGACGGGGGCAGGGAACGCGGCGGAGTGAGCGAATGCAGGTGGCGTCTGGCCTGACGCGCATATCCGGGAGGGTGGCATGACGGTGAGCATTCCGGCACTGGGGGCCAAGGCGGACTTCCTGGGACTGGAGGAGGTGGCGCATCTGGCGGCCGGTGGGGAGACACCGCCGCTCAGGAGCCAGGGCGCGGCGATGCTGCGCTGGGTGGAGCTGAAGGGGCGCGGGCCGGCAGGGGGCGCGGAGCGCGCCGCGGTCACCACCCGGTTGCGCGGGCGGGCGGCCGCGCTGCTGGGCGTCAGCCCGGAGGAGATCGCCATCGCCTCCTCCGCCGCCGAGGCGGTCAGCCAGGTGGCGCTGTCCCTCGACCTGCAGCCAGGGGACAACGTGATCGTGCAAGATGTGGAGTTCCGCTCCGCCTCGCTGCCCTTCGTGGGGCTGCGCCGCCGGGGGGTGGAGGTGCGGGTCATTCCCCACGCCGCCTGGACACCGGCGGAAACCGCCTTTGCGCAGGCAGCGGATGCGCGCACCCGGGTGATCGTCACCAGCCAGGTGAACTACCTCACCGGCATTCACCACAACCTGGAAGCGCTGCGGGCGATTGCCGACCGTTCCGGCGCGCTGCTGGTGGTGGATGCGACGCACGCCGCCGGGGCCATCGCCGTGCCAGGGCGGCTGTGCGACTTCGCCATCACCGCCACGTACAAGTGGCAGCTGGGCTGCCAGGGTATCGCCCTGCTTGCCTGGAACCGGGAGCGGGTGCCGGAGCTGGAGCCCGCCATCTGCGGCTGGCGCTCCGCCGATGACTGGCAGAGCACCGGGAACCCGCTCGAGGCGGTGTGGAAGCCAACGGCCGAGCGGCTGGAGCCCGGCAACCCCCCGTGGGGGCCGCTGTTCTACCTGGAAGAAGGGTTGGGCTACCTGCTGGCCTGCGGCCTGGAACGCGTGCAGGCGCACGTGCTGGCGTTGTCGGATGAAGTGAACCGCCGCCTGCGCCAGCTGGAGCTGGAGGTCGCCACCCCAGCAGACCGCCGCTACCGCGCCGGGAACAACTGCTTCTGGACGGCGGACCCGGAGGGGCTGGCAGACCGGCTGCTGCGCGAGCATGGTGTGCTGGTCTCGGGCTACTCCGGCCGGGTGCGCATCTCCACCCACCTGTACAACGACAGCGCCGATATCGAGCGGCTGGCCGGGGCGCTGGCCGCCGTCATGCACGGATAGTTGCGGAACCGCACGCGATGGGTTCACAATGGCCCATCATACCGCGCGATGCCGCGCGCGAGGCCGCGACCGTGGCCAAGACGTACCCCGCGCCCCCGCCGGAACTGACCCGCCCTGCCCCAGACGGCCCCCGTCGCGCCGCCCGCGGTATCATCGTTGCCGCGCTGGCCGGTACCGGGCTCTGGCTGCTGGTGGCCCTGGCCATCCGGTTCCTGCTCGGGTAGTGCCGCGCTTATGGCGCCAGCCGCCACCGCCGTCCGGCCGTTGCGGACAGCCGGCGGAGGGCGGCGTGCGCCGCCGGACCAGCCACCGGCGGGAAATGGCTCAGCGCCAGCGTGGCGAACTCCAGCTGCGCCATCCGGGCGAGCGAGTGGCGGGCCGCGCGCCGGTCCTGCGTAAACAGCGGATGCGGCCGGGTCAGCCGCAGGCGCCGCACCTGCGCCGCATCGCCGGCGATCAGCAGCCCCAGCTCGGGCAGGTGGAACGCCACATGGCCGGGGGTGTGCCCCGGCGTGTGGATGACGCGCAGCCCGCCGAGCACCGGTAGCTCATCACCGTCGTGCAGCTCGGTATCCACCCGTGCGGGTGGCGATAGCGTTTGCTCCAGCCGTGCGGCCAGCGCCCGCGGTCCCCCGTACGGGGAGATGCTCTGCCGCCCGCGCTGCCCGCGCACAAACGGCGCCTCCAGCGCGTGCACCGCCGTCGTTGCTGGCAGCCACCGCTGCAGCGCCGCCAGCCCGCCGGCGTGATCCGGATGGAAATGGGTGATGACGATGTGCGCCACGCTCTCCGGCGCGCGCCCGGCCCGCGCCAGCGCCGCCAGGATGCGCCCGGCGCTGCCCGGCGGCCCGCAATCAATCAGCGTCACCTGCGCATCGAGCAGCAGGAACACACCCGAGCCCGGCACCCGTACCTGCGCCACCCGCGGCATCACCCAACGAAAGGAATCCTGGAGCATCCGTCCCGCCGCATTCAGCGTTCAGCCGCCAGGATAAAGCGACGGCTGCCCGTGCTGCACGCAGGTGGCGCCTGCCCGCCGGAGCCCCGCCGGTCAGCCGAGCGCGATGATGTGGAGCGCCTGGGTGGCGGGTGACGGGTCCGCGCCCAGCTCGGCCGCAAGCAGGCGGCGCAGCCGGTCGTAGACGCGCAGCGCTTCGGCCCGGTTGCCGGCGGCAAGGTGGGCGTGCATCAGCAGCTGATAGGCAGGCTCGTGGAATGGCTCGATGCCACAGCACTCGCTGGCCATGGCGGCAGCCGCCGTGGGGTCGCTGGCCGCCAGCGCGACAGCCGCCAGGCAATCGAGCGCCCGCACCCGCGCCCCGGCTAGTCGCTGCCGCATACGCTCTATCCAGCCGCCCGTCTCGCCCTCCAGGAACGGCCGGCGGCTGATGACGGCGGCGACGTTGGCCGGTCCCCAGGCCTGCGCTGGCGCCCCGGCCCGCATGTACCCTTCGGCGGCATCCAGCGCCGTCAAGGCGGCGTCGATATCGACCCAGGCATCAGGCGGCAGGCGTAGCTCATAGCAGCCGCCATCCGCCTCGACCCCGCATCGGGCATCGACCGCGGCCAGCAGGCGGCGGGTCTTGCTGATCAGGGCGCTGAGCGCGCCGTCCCAGGCAGGCGGCAGTTGCTGCGGCCACACCGCGTCTGCCAGCCGGTCGCGCGCCACGGGCTCGCGGTGGCAGGCCAGGTAGGCGAAGGCTCGCCGCCCCTGCCGCCCGGGAAACTGGGGCGAGGCCAGCAACGCCGTCCCGTGTTCTACCATCAGCCGTCCGGTCAGGTAGACGCGTACGGTGGTCATGCAGCCGCCCGCCAAGAATTCGCCAAATCTCCGCCAAGCCCGCCCGCTTAATATCACATTCACATGTGGAGGGTAGCCATGCAGAAGGTGATCCAGTGTCCCTGTGGCGCCGTGTTGCAGGGTGAGGGTGATGACGCCGTGGTGGCGCTCGCCCAGCAGCACGCCAAAAGCGCGCACGCCATGGACCTCTCGCGGGAGGACGCGCTAGCGATGGCGCGGCCGGCATAGGCAGCGATAGCAAGGAGGAACGCAATGTCGAAGGTGCTGAAGTGCGGTGATGTGGTGCCCGGATGCGATGCCGTCGTGCGAGCAGATTCCGAGGACGAGGTGATGCGCCAGGCCGCCGACCACGCCCGGACCGCACACGGCCTGGCAGAGATTGACGCCCGCACCGCGCAGGCAGTCCGCGCCGCTATCCGTACCGCCTGATCAACCGTGCTCGGCGCAGGCACGCGCAGAGGAGTGCAACCCACCTCCGGTACCCCGGGGGTGCGTACCGCCTCCTCTGCCGGCAATTCCGGGGGGTGACCGGTGGAGCCGCCGGTCGTGACATCAGTCAATACCATCCCTATAGTGGGCTATGCCTCTCATGCTGTTCATGGAGTGTGGCCCCGTGGAGTACCAGAACATCCTGTACGAGAAGCAGGCGCCGGTTGCCTACGTCACGCTCAACCGCCCGGAGAAGATCAACGCGCTGTCGCACGATCTTCAGGTCGAAGTGCGGGACGCGCTCGAGGACGCCGGCTGGAAGGACGGCGCCATCCGCGTGATCGTCCTCAAGGCGAACGGGCGGGCGTTCAGCGCCGGCTTTGATCTGAGCGGCGGGGGCGGCAGCGGCCCCTCGAACGCGCACACCATTCGCAGCCGTTTCATGCACGGGCCGGGCTTCTCCGCTTCGGCCTGGTGGGACGTTTTCTGGAATAACCCGAAGCCGATCATCGCCCAGGTACACGGCTTCTGCATCGCCGGCGGCTGCGCAACGGCGACGTTCTGTGACCTGCGCATCGCCTCTGAAGATGCGATGTTCGGGGCGCCCGAGATCCGCACCGGCGGGCCGTATATCCCGGCGGTGTGGCCGTGGATGATCGGCCCGACCAAGGCGCGCGAGCTGCTGTACACCGGCAACCTGATTGATGCCGCCGAGGCGTACCGGCTTGGCCTGGTGAACCAGGTGGTGCCGCGCGACCAGCTGGACGAGGCGGTGCGCCGAACGGCGCTGACCATCGCCAAGCTGCCCGCGCAGACCGTCGAGTACAACAAGAAGCTGATCAACATGGCGTACGAGCTGATGGGCATCCGGCAGGTGATGGAGCGCTCGCTCGAGCTGGAGGCGAACGCCCTGGCCAGCCCGGAATCGTCACCGGAGATCGCTGAGTACAACCGGCTGCGGGCACAGGATGGCCTGAACGCGGCGCTGAGCTGGAATGCCGCGCGCTTCAGCGAGGAGGACGCCTGGTTCCGCGGCGCCCGCCGCCGGAGCTAGCGGGCGCAGTCTACGCCGGCCGCTCCGCCGGGCAGCGGCCGGCTACCCTCGTCGTTCGTTCTCGGTGTAGTAGACATTGAGCGCGACGATACCAAGCCAGACCGCGACGATGCCGGGCACCTGGCCAATCCCGCCAGCGATGGCGGTGAGCGGGATGCCGATGCCCAGCGACGCGGCGATCCGTCCGGTGAAGTTGCGGGCGCGCATCTCGGCAGCGGCGCGGGTACGCCCCAGCCGCTGCGCTACCCGCCCCTCGATGCGCGCGTCTAGCGAGCGGTCGAGCCGCTCCAAGAAGTCGTCGATAATCTCGTCTTCCATGCGCTCGCCCAGCTCGTGGCGGGCGGCCACGGCGGCGCGCAGGTCGTCCCGCGCCACCGCGGGCGGCTGGCTCAACGGGCGCGCCGGCAGCGGCTGGGCGGGCGGCGCATCGTCGAAGCCATTCGCTGGCGCGTCAGCACGCCGTCGCGCGCGCCGGCTCTGGCGATCAGATGGCAGCGGCGGATCGACAAAGCCATGTGGTGGCGGCGGCGGCGCTGCCGCTGTCCGCTGGAACGTCAGCCGTTGCCCGCACCCCGGGCAGAACAGCGCGTTGTCTGGCAGAGAGCTCCCACAAGAGGCACAGTGCATGGCACTGATTGTACACGGGCGGAGCAGCGGAGCACGCTGGCCCCGGCGGCGGGCCAGACCGCCCGTTGCCCCGGCCCCCATGGTGTAGCATGGTCGCGCACACATTGCGGCACAGGGAGGCGCATGGCAATGGCAGTTTCTGGTGAGATGGTCACCTTCGCAAGCAACGGCGCGACAGCGCCAGGCTATCTGGCCAAGCCGGAGGGAGCGGGGCCGTTCCCCGGGGTGATCGTGATTCAGGAGTGGTGGGGGCTGGAGGAGCACATCAAGGACATCGCCCGCCGGTTCGCCGCCGAAGGCTTTGTGGCGCTGGCGCCCGACCTGTATCACGGCCGCATTGCCACCGAGCCGGACGAGGCGCGCAAGCTGGTGATGGCGATGCAGATGGATGTGGCGCTGCGCGATATCCAGGGCGGTATCGACTACCTCAAAGGATTGCCGGCGGTGTCGCCCAAGAAGATCGGTGTCACGGGCTTCTGCATGGGCGGCTCGCTGACGCTACGGGCGGCGGCGCGCTCCGCCGATGTCGGCGCGGCGGCGCCGTTCTACGCCGGCGGCATCCAGAACCTGACGCCGGATGCGCACAAGATCCAGGCCCCGGTGTTCGCTGCCTTCGGCGAGACGGACGACGGCATCCCCCTGGACAAGGTGGAGGAGTTCCGCCAGGAGCTCGCGCGCCAGGGTAAGGACGCCGAGGTGAAGGTGTACCCCGGCGCGCCCCACTCCTTCTTCAACGACACCCGCCCCTCCTACCGGCCGGAGGCCTCCGCCGATGCCTGGCAGCACGTCCTGGCGCTGTTCCGGCGGGCCCTGGTGTAAGAGGGGCTGGCTCCTCCGCCGCCTACAGCCCGCTGCCACCCGCCACGGTGAGCAGGGCGCCGGTGGTGTAGGAGCTGGCGTCTGAGGCGAAGTACAGCGCCGCCCCCACGATCTCCTCGGCCTGGCCACCACGGCGCAGGGGGATGGTGGTGGCGGTGCGCTTCTGGAACGCCTCCATGTCCCAGGCCTTGGAGATGTCCGTCAGGAACGGGCCGGGGATGATGCCGTTCACCCGCACCTTGGGGGCAAAGGCCTGGGCAAAGCCCGCCGTCATGTTGTTCAGCCCCGCCTTGGCCGCGGCATAGGGGATGGTGCCGGGACTGGGGTGCTGGGAGGCCGTGGAGGAGACCATGATGATCGAGCCGCCGTCTCCCTCCGCCATGCGCGTCCCCACCAGCGCCGTCAGCCGGAACGGCCCCTTGAGGTTGACGTCCAGCACTTTGTCATACAGCGCCTCGGTGACCTCGCTGACGTGGTCATAGATCGGTGACATGCCGGCGTTGTTGACGAGCACATCGACGCGGCCGAACTCGGCGTACGCGCGCCCGGCCAGCTGCTCCACCTGGCTCCAGTCTCCCACGTGGCAGGCCACCGCCAGCGCCTTGCGCCCGGTGGTGGCGCGCACCTCGGCCGCCAGCTCCTCGCAGTTCTCCAGCTTGCGGCTGGCGATGATCACATCCGCCCCAGCGCCGGCAAACGCCCGCACCATCTCCCGCCCCAGCCCCCGGCTGCCGCCGGTGACGAGCGCCACCTTCCCCGAGAGATCAAATAACCTGGCAGTGTCGTACATCGGGCATCCTTTGCTCTTCAGCGGTCAGCGCTCCGCACCCCGTCAGGAACAGCAAGCGAGCAGGCGCAGCGGGCCTGGCCACCAGCGTGACCCGCGCTCCGCTCACTCCATCCCCAGTACCTTGACCAGGAACGCCCAGCGGTCGGCGGCTTCTTCGATGACCTTGGCGGTGGGTTTGCCGGCGCCGTGACCGGCCTTGGTTTCGATGCGGATCAGGGCCGGGTTGGCGCAGCCCTGAGCGTGCTGGAGCGCCGCGGCGAACTTGAAGCTGTGCGCCGGAACGACGCGGTCGTCGTGGTCGGCGGTCGTCACCAGCGCCGGCGGGTAGCAGGTGCCGGGCTGCAGGTTGTGGTAGGGCGAGTAGGCCAGCAGGGCGCGGAACTCCTCCGGCTCCTCCGGCGAGCCGTAGTCAGACACCCAGCCCCAGCCGATGGTGAACTTGTGGAAGCGCAGCATGTCCATCACGCCGACGGCCGGCAGCGCCGCGCCGAACAGTTCCGGCCGCTGCGTCATGCAGGCCCCCACCAGCAACCCCCCATTGCTGCCGCCGCCGATGGCCAGCCGCGCCGGCCGGGTGTAGCCGCTGTCGATCAGCCACTCGGCGGCGGCAATGAAGTCGTCGAAGACGTTCTGCTTCTTCAGCTTCATCCCCGCCTGATGCCACTCCTCACCGTATTCGCCGCCGCCGCGCAGATTGGCCACGGCAAACACGCCGCCCATCTCCATCCAGACCAGTGTGTTGATCGCCAGCGCCGGTGTCTGGGAGATGTTGAAGCCGCCGTAGCCGTACAGATACACCGGCCGGTTGCCATCCAGCTCTAGCCCGCGCTGGTGGGTGAGGAACAGGGGGACCCGCGTGCCGTCCTTGCTGGTGATGAACACCTGGCGCGTCTCGAACACCTCCGGGTCAAAGCCCACCACCGGCGCGCGAAAGACGTGCTGCTCGCCCGTCGCCACGTCGTAGCGGTAGATGGTGGTGGGCCGGGTGAAGGAGGTGAAGGCATAGAACGTCTCGGGATCGCCGCGCCGCCCGCCGAAACCAGAGGCGGTGCCGAGCCCCGGCAGCGCCACCTCCCGGTCAAAGCGGCCGTCCAGCGTAAACAGCTTCACCTGGGTGTGCGCATCTTTGAGGTATGCCGCTATCAGCCGGTCGCCGGCCACGGCGCCGCCCTCCAGCGTCTCCGCCGCCTGCGAGATGACTTCGCGCCGCTCCGCCGGGTTGCGCGTGTCCACGGCGATGATGCGGCCGCGCGGGGCATCGAGGTCGGTACGGAACAGGAACACCGGCCCGTCATTGTCGATGAAGCTGTAGGAGGCGTCGAAGTCCGTCAGCAGCGGCGTGATCGCCGGCGCATCGGGGAGCGCACCTCCGGGCAGCTCGGCGTAGAAGACGCGGCTCTTGGTCTCGGTGCCCTGCCAGACGGAGATGATCAGGTACCGGCCGTCATCGGTAACGTGGCCGTCGAAGCCCCATTCCTTCTCGTCTGGCCGTTCGTAGACCAGGACATCTTCCCCCTGCGGCGTGCCCAGGCGGTGGTAATACAGCTTCTGGAAGTAGTTGGCGTCCTCCAGGAGCGTCGCCGGGTCCGGCTCGGCGTAGCGGCTATAGAAGAAGCCGGCGCCGTCATGCGTCCAGGCCGCGCCGGAGAACTTCACCCAGCGCAGGTGGTCCGGCCGGTCAGCGCCGGTCGCCACCTCGCGCACGCGCCACTCCTGCCAGTCCGAGCCGGCGGTCGAGAGGCCGTAGGCCAGCAGCGCGCCGTCTTCGCTCACGGCCAGGTTGCTGAGCGCCACGGTGCCGTCGGCCGACAGGGTGTTGGGGTCGAGCAACAACCGTGGCCCGGTGTCAAGCGATTCCTGGGTGTACAGCACGCTCTGGTTCTGCAGGCCGTCGTTCTTGAAGAAGAAGTAGCGCCCGCCTTCCTTGAAGGGTGCGCCGTACTTCTCGTAGTCCCACAGCGCCGTCAGCCGGGCGCGGATGCGCTCCCGCGCCGGGATAGCCTCCAGGAAGGCGAAGGTGCGGGCGTTCTGCGCCTCAATCCATGCGCGGCTCTCCGGGCTGTCCGGGTCCTCCAGCCAGCGATACGGGTCCGGCACGGCCACCCCGTGCAACACCTCGATGGTCTCCTCGCGCCGGGCCGGCGGATAAGCAGCGCTGTCCATAGCGGTCATGCGGTACTCCTTGCTCAGCAGGGCGGCAGCCAGAGAGGCGGTAGGAGCGCGACGGCTCCCTTCCCCGTGCCCCGGCGGCCGGCCCGCACCGTTCACGGATGCAGCTTCAGGTAGCGGCGGACGAGGATGGCGATGGCGGCGGCGGTGTAGGCGAGGGAGGCGAACAGCCACAGGTTGGGGGACAGGCCGGTCGCCTCGGCCAGTGAGTTTGGCTCGGCCTCGAAGATGACGTTGGTGGCGATGATCGGCGCTTCGCTGAAGGCGAGCAGGGTCAGATACTTGCTTGGTTCGTTCTCCAGCGTAGCGAAGACGGAGGAGACGACGGCGGTGGAGACCAGCATGAGCGCGATGAAGCCGCCCGCGGCCCACACGCGCCGGTTGGTGTGCGCGGCGACGGCCAGGGCGATGCTGCTGAAGTACAGGCTGATCAGCAGCGCCGCCCCGAGAATGCGTGGCAGGATGTCGAGGTTGTCCGTGAGATAGTCGAACACGTCATCGACGACAAAGGTGTTGCCCAAGAACAGGAACACCTGGGGTGACAGGCACATCAGCAGCAGCGCCGTCACCAGCGCCGCCAGCCGCGCGCCAACGTAGTCCAGCCGGGTGATGCCGCGGGAGAAGTACAGGGCCAGCACGCGCTGGCGCTGGTCCGGGCACAGCAACTCCGGGGCGACCACGGTGCAAAACAGCAGGATGATGCGGGCGATGACGCCGTAGTAGTTCTCGTAGCGGTAGGGCGACAGCTCCTCGGCAATCAGGGCGGCGATACCGAGGGCGATCAGCGCCGGTAGCAGGGCGATTGCCGCTAGCAGCCAGGGGGCAATCTTGGCGCGGAACGGCCGCCCCAGTCCCCAGGCCCGCTTCAGCCCGGTGCGGAACAGCGTCACCAGCGCCCGCCGCCGCCCCTGCCGCGGTCCCTCGTACGGCTGGTAGCCCAGGTCGTAGATACGTCCCTGCGCCGCCGGTTGCGGCGCCGCCCATCCGCCCCCCGCCGTCATCGCTGTCCTCCTGTTGCACTCCGCATCGTACCCGGCGCACGGCTGAGCGGCACGCACAAATCTCGGCCACCTGATTCCTGGCCTGGTGGGGGCGTGTGCCGTGGGGGCCGGTCAGATGCACCACAGGAAACCGGGGGGCGGCAACGAGCCGGCCCCGTTTCCACGTTGATCGGCTCCGCTCACGCATATCCCTACGCGAAGATGTCCGCCAGCGTGCTCGTCTCCTGCGTCATGCGGATCAGGGGCAGGCGCAGCTCGGCGGCGAGATCGCGCACACGGTCGTAGATGCTGAAGTCGCTGAGATCGAGCAACACCTCGTGGCCCTGCACGCGGGCGGAGAGGCCGCGTTGGGTAAGCGCCTCGGCGAAGGTGGGGGCGGCGGCGGGGCCGGTGTCCAGGCGCAGCACCGGCTTGACCGTGCGGAACGACTCCAACGGCCCCTCCCGCAGCAACCGCCCTTCGTCGAGAACGATCACGTAATCGCAGGCGCGCTCGACATCGGCCAGCAGGTGGGTGGTCATCAGAATCGCCATGCCCTGCGTGCGGCCCGTGCGGCGGATGATCTCCAACATCTGCTCGCGGCCCGCCGGGTCAAGGCCGTTGGTCGGCTCATCCAGCAGCAGCAGGCGGGGGTCATGGACCAGCGCGGCGGCGAGCTTGGCGCGCTGCTTCATACCGGTGGAGTAGCCGCCGATGGCGCGGTACCGCGCTTCGTCCAGCCCCACATAGCGCAGCGCATCGGCGGCGCGGCCCTGCGCCTCACGCGGCGGCAGCCCGGCCAGCTGCCCCATGTGCCCCACAAACTCAGCGGCGGGCACATCATCCGGCAGGCAGTCATGCTCCGGCATGTAGCCGATCCACTCCCGCGCCCGCAGTCCCTGGCTGGTGACGTCGTAGCCCAGCACGGTGGCGCTACCGCCGTCCGGCTCCAGCAGGCCCAGCAGGATCTTGATCAGCGTGCTCTTGCCCGCGCCGTTCGCGCCGAGCAGCCCGACGATGCCGCGCGCCGCGCGGAATGTCACCGCGTCCAGCGCCGTCACCGTGCGGTAGCGCTTCGTGAGACCGCTGACGGTGATCACCGCGTCATTCGGCGGCTCGGATGCCGCCCCGGGCGGGCCGCTCATCACGCTACCCTCCTGTCCCTGGATAGTACCTGATGTACCACCCCCACCCCAAAGCGGCGAAGCCAGCCGCCCGCTGCATGGCTCCGAGCATGGCTTGACGCAGGCACGCAGGGAGCGCAGAATGGCATCATTCGTACTACCTAATACACGAGATGCGGGATAGCTAAGTGACAGGCGGTGAGCGATGCTGTTCGCCTTGCTGGTGACGCTGCGCGAGGGGGTCGAGATCGCGCTGATCATGGCGATCGTGTTGGGCTACCTGCGCCGTACGGACCGCGCCAGGTACGCTCGTGCCGTCTGGGCCGGGGCTGCCGTTGCGGCGGCGCTGTGCCTGGCCGGTGGCGCGGTGCTGGAGCTGACGGCGGCCTCGCTCAGCGGTCGCGCGCTGGAGGCGTTTGAGGGTGGGGCGATGCTGTTCGCCGTGGCCGTGCTGACGTGGATGATCTTTTGGATGAAGCGTGAGGCGGCCGGCATCGGCACACGGTTGCGCGCCCAGATCGATACGGCCGTGCAGGCCGGCTCGCCGCTAGCACTGGTGATGCTGACCTTCAGCGCCGTGGCCCGCGAGGGCCTGGAGACCGTGCTGTTCCTGTTTGCCGGCGCCCGCAACACCTCCGCGACCGAGTACCTGGCCGGCGGGCTGCTGGGTTTTGCCATGGCCGCCGCCGCCGGCTATGGCGTCTATCGCGGCGCCTCACGGCTGCCGCTGCGCGGGTTCTTCGTGGTGAGCGGCGTGGCGTTGGTTGTGCTGGCCGGAGGTCTGCTCTCTAACGCGCTCGGCGAGCTGCGTGAGGCGCAGGTGCTGCTGCACCAGGGACCGCGCCCCTGGGATATCGATGCCTTCTTGTCGATGAACACCGACCTGGGCCGGTTCCTGCATGCCGTCGTGGGGTATCACTCTGCGCCCACCCTGGCTCAGATCGTCGCCTACTGGGGGTACCTGGCCGCGGCGCTGACGTTCTTCCTCGCCGGTACCGCCTTCCGCCGCCGCCCGGCCACTCCCGCTGGCTCCCCGTCTCGTGAGGTGCGTGCATGACCAGCCTGCGATGGGCCATCCGCGCGGCGCTGGCCGGCGTGCTGGCGTTGTGCATCGCCTGCTCGGCAGACGCCGGCGGGCGTCTGGTCGACGTGACCCAGACGGACGATGCCTGCACCCCCGACGCGCTGACCGCGTCGCCGGGGGAGAAGCTCAAGTTCGTGATTACCAATCAAGGCAGCAGAGACCACGAGGTCGAGGGGATCGACGGCACCAAGTTCGAGGAGGTCGCCGTACCGGGCGGTAAGAGCCGCTCCCTGAGCTGGAAGGCCCCCAAGCGTGCCGGCGCGTACAAGCTCAAGTGCTATATCCCCGGCGGCAGCTCCACCATTATCACGCTTCAGGTCTCGTAGCCGGCGGGAGCGTGATGCGCCACGCTGCACGGAGGTGTCTCGTGTTTCGTCTTGCCGCGTGCCTCGCGCTCGGCGCCGTTCTCACACTGGTTGCCGGCTGCGGCAGTGACCCTGCTCAGCGCGTCGCGGTTGACCTGACAGAGTGGGCCGTGAAACCCTCCGTGACCGGCGTCAACGCAGGCTCCGTGACCTTCGTTGCACACAACCGGTCGGCGAGCATGGTGCATGAGGTCGCGGTGCTCAAGATTGAAGGCGCCAACAAGAAGAACCTCAAGGAGATTGAGGATGTAGCGCCCGGACAGAGCAAGCAGACGACCGTGAAGCTCTCCCCCGGCGAGTACGAGCTAGCGTGCGTGATCACACCGGGCGAGTCCGGCTCTACCGTCGACCACTATCAGTTAGGGATGGTCACCAGCTTCAGCGTGCGGTGAGCCTGCCCGGCATCCTTCCCGCTTCGTGGCGGCTGCGCTATGCTGGCCGCTAACCGGCTGACAGGCTGACAGGCTGGGAGGCTCGAACATGACCACGCAGGATGCGCCGCGGGTAGAGGTCGTGCCCGCCTGGGAAACCGAGATGGTAGAGCTGGCGCCCGGTGTGCACACCTATGTGCAGGCCACGGGCGGCTTCTGCATCTCCAACGCCGGGTTGCTGGCCGGGCGGCGCAGCAGTGTGGCCGTCGATGCGCTGTTCGTGCCGCGGATGACCCGCGCCTTTCTCGATGCAGCGGCCCGCGTGCTGCAATCGCCGATTGAGACGCTGGTGAATACGCATCACCACGTTGATCACACACTGGGCAACCACCTGTTCGCGGGGCGGACCATCATCGGCCACGACCTCACCCGTGCCGAAATGCAGCGGACGGGTAACCCCGCCGCGCGCATCAGCGCCATCGCCCCTCACTTCGCCCAGGACCTGGCAGACCCCAGCATCAGCATCCTCCCGCCCAATGTCACGTACTCGGAGCGGATGACGCTGTATGTCGATGACCGCGAGGTGCAGCTGATTCACGTGCCCACCGCCCACACCATCGACGATACGCTGGTGTACCTGCCCGCCGAGAAGCTGCTGTTTGCCGGAGATGTGACGTTCTTCTATGTCACGCCGCTGGCCTTCGAGGGCTCGATCCTCGGCTGGCTGGCGGCGCTGGACATCCTCGACGGCATGGACGCCGAGCGCATCATCCCCGGACACGGACCGGTCGGCACCCCGGCGCATACGGCGCTGCTGCGCGGCTACTTCGAGACGCTGCGCGACCAGGCCCGCCGCTGCTACGAGGCGGGTGACCCGGTGGAGCGGGCGATCATGAGCATCGACCTCGGCCCCTATGCCGCCTGGGGCGAGCCGGAACGGATCGTGCCGAATGTGATGCGGCTCTACCAGGACTTCTCCGGTGTGCCCTGGGCGCCGCTGGACCTGACCGCATCCGGCGCCCTCCAACGCCAATGGCTGGCGGCGCGGGGACGCTAGCCGGGCGCGGTGACGCGGTTGCGGCCGGCACGCTTGCTGGCGTACATCAGCGCGTCGGCACGGGCGATCACCTGCTCCCGCGGCTCGCCGGCACGGGCCAGCGTGGCGCCGATGGATACCGTGACCTGGAACGCTGCTCCCTCGTGCTCCACCAGCGAGGTGGCGATCAGCGCGCACATCCGCTCCGCCTGTGCCTGCAGTTGTGCCCCCGTTGCCACGGCGGCCAGCACCAAGAACTCCTCGCCGCCCCAGCGGCCGGCAACGTCACCGGCGCGCACGATGTGGCTGAGCGTCTGCGCGACAACCTTCAGCGCGGCATCTCCGGCTGCGTGGCCCCGCTCGTCGTTTACCTGTTTGAAGTGGTCGATATCCACGAACAGCACGCCAAAGGGGATACCAACGCTGGTCAGCGTCTCCAGCCGGTGGCCAAGGAGCATCTCAAGGTAGCGCCGGTTTGGCAGGCCGGTGAGCGGGTCGGTCATCGCCGCCCGTTCCAGGTCCTCCGCCCGGTGCTGGGCGCGCACCAGATCGGAGTCGTCGCTGAAGATCTCGACCGCGCCGATCACGGCGCCATCCGGGGCATGGATCGGCGCGGCGCGCACGGAAACGGGATGGCGGTGGCCATCCTTGTGTTTGAGGAAGATGTGTGCCTCGCGCAGCCGGCCGTCGCGCATGGTCTCCGTCAGCGGACAGATCGTGTGGCACAGCTGTTCGCCCCGGCCATCGACATGCATGAGCAGGCCGTCCATGCAGCGGCGGCCGGTGACCTCGGCGGCGGTGTAGCCGGTAATGCGCTCGGCGCCTTTGTTCCAGTACGTGATGGTGCGTGACGGGTCAACGTAATACACCCCGTCGTACAGGTTCTCCACGACACTGCGGTGCAGCGATTCGTTCTGGTGCATATGACCTCAGTCCATATGTCACCGTCCCCCCAGAGCTAGCTTCGGTCAGTGCGCCCTCCGGCTTGAGGGTGGCCTATGGCGCGGCGCGGGCATCAATCACCTCCAGCGGCGGCAGGCCGAGCAGCCCCGCCAGCGTGTTCGTCTCTGATACCAGCCGGTGGCCGCGTTCGTAGGCGTCCGGCCCGTCGAGCACGACGACAGCGGCGTCCAGCTCTAGCATCCCGGCCGCGGCACGGGTTCGATTCAGCTCGTTGATTTCACGCTGGAGCCGGGTGGAGACCGTGGCATCGGTCAGGATCAGATAGGCGGGTTGCAGGCTGGCGGGGCGGCGTGGCCGCAGCCGCTTCGGTGCGGGCGGGTTGGGTGCGCGGGGGATGTACGTATGCAGGATGCGGGCATGCTCCGGGCCGGATTCCATCGCTGCCGGCCGGCTGCCCAACCCCGGCAGCACCGCCCACACGAGCGCCAAGCTCCCCGTCAGCAGCGTCAGCCCGGACACCCGCACCCAACCCATCGCACCACCTCCCCGGGCCGCGCGGGTGCGGCGCTCTGCTTCCATCATCGGCGCCGGCGCGGGCCGGGGCGGTGCTCGCGCGCGGTAGCTGAAGCAGCCGGGGGGGAGTAGGCCGCGGGCGCGGACCGCGCCGCACGGCCTGGCAGTGGCAGGGAGGGATGGCGCGCTACTGCGCGGGCAGGACGGTGAAGCTGCCCACCATCCACAGATGCAGGCTGCAGAAATACGAGTAATGGCCGGGGTTCAGCGCTGTGGTATCCAGGTTCCAGGAGGCGCCCGGCTGGATCAGCTCGGCGCGGGTTGGGGAGGAGTCGAACAGCCGGCCGTATTCCAACGCCCGCTCCAGCGTAGCGGCGCTACCGGCGGCCGCGGGGGCGCTCAGGCTGGTGACGGAGTGCGGGCGGAAGTTGCCGGCGGCGCTGACAAACTCAATCGATTCGCCCTGGATCACCTCGATGTGCGCCGGGAAGAAGCTCCACAGGCCGGTGTCGGCATCCACCGGGTTGAAGCCGCCGTTGTTGTCATAGATCACCACCCGGGCGTTTCCCGCCGCCGCGGGCTGCGCGCCGTTGGCCACACCCAGCGCCAGCGAGCCGCTCACCACCAGCCCCAGCAGGGCGCGTACCGCCAGCTTTCCGGTCAGACGCTTCACAACCAGCCCTCCGGTGGCATCGGTTTGTTCCCGGGAACGGGAACGCCACCGGCAGCATTACGACGGGTGACGGATGGCGGATTCCTGGATCTGCTGGTCCGCTATCCGTCCGTCAGTACCAGTGGAACGGCAGCAGCCAAGCCGGCGGCCTAACCGCCCAGGGCGGCGGTCGTGCCCAGACCGAGCTGTTCGGCGCGGCGATAGACGCGGACGGCGAGTGTCAGATCCTGCATGGCGTTGCCGGTCGTCTTGAAGATGATGATGCCGGCTCCCTGCCGCCCGGGGCGCATCCCCGCGGCCACCTCGCCGATTTCGGCGTGAATGTGCGCTTCAGTCATCCGCCCCTCACGGATCGGGATCACGACCTCGCCCGCCTCGGCCAGCGCCCCGGCGCGCGTATCGACGATCAGGCGAGCGCGGAGCACCGCCTCGGTGTCGAGTTCCCGCGTCTCGGGGGTGAAGGCGCCCAGAGCGCCGGCGTACGCCCCCGGCTCGATCAGGCTGCCGGAGAAGAGCGGTTCTGGTGAGGTGGTGGCGGTGATGACAATCTGGGCGCCGCGCAGCGCCTCGGCCGCCGTCTCCACCCGGCGCAGTCCGGGGCAGCGGTCCCCCAGCGCTGCCCGCATCGCCGCGACGAAGGCGGGAAAACGCTCGGCGTGGGGGTGGACAACCCGAACATCGCGCACCGGCCGCACGGCACACACTGCCTCCAGGCTGGCACGGGCAGTGGCCCCGGCGCCGAACAGCGCCACCGTGTCCGCTCCCGGGAGGGCGAACAGCTCCGCGCCCAGGCCGATGGCGGCGCCGGTGCGTATCCGTGTCAGGGTGGCGCCCTCCAGCAACGCAACCGGTGTACCCGTGGTGTCATCCATCAGCAGCACCGCCGCCTGTACCACCGGCAGCCCGCGGCCCGGGTTCTCGGGCGTGACCGACACCAGTTTGAGCCCGGCGAAGCCCAGCGTCCGGCTGTAACCCGGCATGAACAGTGCCATGCCGCCAGCCACCGGCACGTGGGCACGCACCGGCACCACCGCCTCGCCAGTGGCCAGCGCCACAAACGCTTCCCGCGCGGCGGCAATCGCCTCGGTCATGCTGACGGTACGGGCAAGGGTGGCGCTGCCGATGATACGCACAGGCATATCCGCCGCTCGTGATTCGTCCGTTCGGGAACCCAGCGCCGCCATCATGCCAGGCGGCAGTAACGGAGGGAAGGGAGCACAGCAGCCGCACCCCGTTACCCCCAGCAGGGCGGTTGCGCTCTGCGAGACGCAGGCAGCCGGACCTACCTGCTCACACCTGTGCGTTCGCCGGGAGATCGCCAATCACGAAGAAGTAGTACGTCATCAGCCACAGGCTCTTGGAGGTGGGGTAGAAGAGGAACGCGCCAAGCAAGGCGGCAAGGACAGCGATGATCAGCGCGGTCCACATCGAGAGCACGCCGGTGAAGACGAGGATCAACACCGGAAACAAGGTCAGCACGGCGATCAAGGTGTAGTCGAACACCAGCGCGCCCAGGAAGAAGCCGTCTTCTCGCTCGAACTTCAGCCCGCAGCGGGTACAGGTGCGGTTCATGCGCAGCCAGCGGCCAAACAGGGTGTTGCCGCCGCAGTTCGGACAGCGGTGCAGCAGCCCGCGCGTCACTACCTGTCCTCGTGATACCTGCATGTCACGTCACCTTGGCCAAAGGGTGTGGCCATCGGGGGCCGGCGCATCCCGGCCCTGACGCCCAGCGTACCGCCCTTGCCGTCAGTCTGCCGCCCACGCTTGGGGTATGGACGCTTCGCGGTGGGGCGCGCGGGCATCGAGCACACGGTATCCCGCATCGGAGGAGCTGCCCAGTCCCAGCCGCACCGCCTCCCGAATCTGGCGGTAGCTCCAGGGGTCGCGCGTCAGGGCGCACTCGCGATAGCGCTGGAGCAGCCGCACTCCCTCGACATCCAGCGCCACCCGATCCGCTCCGGCGAGGATCACACCGGGCCGGCGCACCAGGCCGTAGCACGGGCCGCCGCGCACGTACACCGCCCGGGCATCCATCAGCACCAGATCAGGCGTGACGGTGGCGGCGATTTCCGCAATGCGCTCCTCGAAATGGCCGCCGAAGTGCAGCCGGGCCCGATGGCGGGGACGGGCGCAGCCCACCGAATGCTTAATGCTGCCGGTGAACTTGGACAGCCAGTGCGTCTTCAGGCAGCAGGCATACACCAGCCGGTCACACTCCAGCAGCGGCCGGGCTATCTCCAACCAGCCGAAGAACCGGCCAGGGCTACGCACGGCCGACCATTCCCCCTCCGGAAAGATCGCGACCTCCGCCCCCTCGCGCGCGCAGGCGGTGAATACACCCGTTCGGGCCATCTCAAAGCGGGTGCTGGTGGGCGGATGGCGCGATGACTCACCAACTATCACGCGGCGGGCGCCGTGATCGTAGAGCAGGCGGATGATCGCGACCAGAAAGGGGATATCGGTGGAGTTGGGCGGCGGGTCGCCGGAGTTGAAATTGGGTTTGAGCAGGACGGTATCGCCGGGGCGCACCGCCCGGGCAAAACCCCCGGCCAGCTCTGCTGCCCGTGCTACCCAGGCCGTCAGCTCCGGCCCAGGCTCGCTGATGCGCGGATGGCGCAGCCCGTTGAACGGCGTGCGCAGCGCATACCCCGGCTGCCGGCCGCCCCACACCCGCGCAACTACGGGGAGCGCGGCGTCCGGCGTCCGGTATCCGGTATCCGGGAGTGGCGATTCGTCGTGCGGCATCTCTGCGCACGCTAGCAGCGCGGGAGCGGGCTGGCAAACAGGGGCGCGGAGCGGGCATCGCCGGCAGGGCTACCTCGCCGGATGCCGGTTGTGGCGTTACTCCTCTTCTGGCTCCTCCGGCGGAAACTGCTGGACTTCGTAGCTGCTACCGGTGGCGCGCAGGGCGATGGAGGCGCCGCGGCCGTCGGCAGCGCGCTTGCGTGGAGGTAGGCCGTCCACCATCTCCCGCAGCGCCCCAGCCGCCGCCGCGCCCTCGACGACCACGCCGATCACGCCGTTGTCGCGCAGCGTCTCCAGGTCCGTGGCGGAGATGGCGGCATCGACGGGCATCAGCAGCGGCTTGCGGGCGAAGGCCGTGACACGGCGCAGGTCCAGCGAGCGCTGAACGGTTAGCGCCCCGGACAGCGGTGTCACAAGCAGCGCGTCCAGCGGCAGCGCCTCGATGGTGCGCAGCGTGGCCTCGGCCGTGTCCAGCGCCAGCGACATGACGAATCCCAGTTCGTCTTCCAGCAGCGCCGAAGCCGGCGTGGTGGCGGCATCGAACACCACAAAGCCCGCGCCTGCTTCGCGCAGCGCCTTCGCTGCCTCACGATCTGCCAGGGCGGCGGCGGAGCCCCACAGTGCCGCCGGGGCCGCGCCCGCTGCCGGCGCATCGGTGAGCAATACGGCATCCGCCCCGGCCGCGGCAATCGCGGCCGCCTGGGCAGCCGTACCCCGCGCCAGCACCAGCATGGTTGGATTCTTCTGCGCCGTCGCCACGGCAAAGCCAATCGGCCGCGACTCGCGCCGCGACACCCGCCGCATGGCATCAGACAGCTTGCTCATCCGCGTCACCTCGGTGATAGGAGGACAGGGGACAGGGGACGTGTGGTCCCGGCGCCGCGTCCGCTTTCCTGCACGATATCACCTTGGCAGCGCTCAGCGGCCAGCCTTCAGCGGACCGGTGTCCACACGAAGATCTGACCGCTGTCCGCGCGAGCAGAGCGGCCTACGGCCACAGCGCATCAAAGGGGGCGTAAGGCGGCTGAGGGGTTGGCGGTGGCTGGTCGTCACGGTCCCAGACGCGCACAGAGATGCCGTGGCGCTGGCGCAGCGCCCACACCTGCTCGACGAGCGCGCGGCGGCGGCCTTGGGGCAGCTCCATCAGGTGATACCAGCGGCTGTGCGCTACGCCATGGCGCGAACAAGTAGCCCCGCGGGTACGGCTTTCACCTTCTTTGTCCAGCTGGTGCTGGAGTGCGCGGCACACCTCATCCACCACCTCATCCGGAAAGGCCGGTGCAGACGGGTCGCCCAAGTACAGGTGTTTGGGGTCATGGAACCAGCGGCACGCCTGGTTGACGGTCTCCGCCAGCTCCACAGCAATCGGCAACGGCACGTCCTCATACGGGCGCAGATGCCACGCCTGGGCAAAGAACCGCTCGGTAGAGTAGTACGGGCCGCTGGCGGGCGTCGGGTTTGTCTCGGACATGCGAGGCCTCCGATGAGTAGACGAGCGGCCCGGCCCCCGGTCCCCATGCGAGAGGGCCGCGGGCCGGGCTCCGCGTGCGTCTGGTAGACGCGAATGGGCAAAGCTAACGGCCGCGCCCGCTACGAGCACGGGGCCAGCGCATCGGGGACGGACGGCACGGGGCGCCATGGCCCCACACCACTAGAAACCGCGCGCCTGTAGCGCTGCAAAGGCGTCGTACGCCATGCTGCGGCGCTGTGTATCGCACAACTCCGCCGGCTGCACGAACTCCTCGACCTTCGTCGCCGGATCGGTCTTGATGACCTCACCGATCTTCGTGGTGGTTGCCATGTCCCCTCACCCCCCCTCTATGCCTGGCTGGGCGCGTCTGGGCGTTCGCCACGCCGCCAGGAAGCCAACCGGCGTTCCTGTCCGGCCGTGTCGGGTTCGGCGCCCAGCAGCGGCAGATCAAAGTCCAGCTCCTCCAACGCATGGAAGACCCGGAGCAACAGGGCCGGCGCCCCCTGGTAGGCCGTGCGCGGAACGTTGAGGTCCACGCACTCCAGTTCGCCCCGGCTCAGATCCAGCGCGTACCCGCCCAGGGCACGGCCGCTCTCCAAGGCGAGCAGCGCCGTACGTAGCTTGGCGAGCAGGCTGAGCCCGTGCCAGGGCTCTGCGGTTTCGTGCCGCCCGCCAAAGCCGGCGAGCGCCGCCTGCAGGCAATCGTGGATTGCCCAGGCATCGGTGCGGTCGATGGGCAGTGGTCGGGTGTTCACGTAACGCCTCCGGCGGGTGCACGTCCTGTTGTAGCCCAAACGTACGCCGGGCCGAGGGCCGCCCGGTATCACCCGTCCGGCTAACTTTGGTGGTCTCCGCTACCCCGGGCGCTTCGACATGGCTAGCTCAAGCTGTCAGGCACACCTAACAGTGGCAGTAGCAAGGACGGCGGTTGCCCCGTGGTGGCGCGGGTGTCACCCGTTCGTCACCGCGACATGACGGCAACACGCTCAGTCTCCAGACAGCGCGGCTACAGCGGGGGAGAAGGTGGGGGCACGGCGGCGGCGCAGTGGCACGGCGGCGAGCATGCCCAGTCCGGTCACCGCCACCACGGTGAGCAGGGAAGCGGTCAGGCCCGGCTTGAACGTCATCAGCGCGAGCTCGGCGATGGTCAGCCCCGTTAGCCCCTGCTCCGTCACCCAGATCACCGGGTCCGTCAGACGTTGGGCTATTGCCGGGGAGATGGGGCCATCGGCGGCGGTGGCCAGCGTCCGCCCCAGCGCCTGCATGCGCGGCGCGAGGACCAGCGGTCCGGCGAGCATGGAGAGCACCACGCCGCCGGCTGCAACCCGAATCCATCCCGCATCCCAGCCCCACACGTCATACACCATGTATACCGCCGGCAGCACGACCAGCACGGTGAGCACCGGCATCACCGGCGCGAACCGGCGGATGAGTCCAGCCCACAGCCGCGCGTCTGCGACGGTGCGCGACTCGCGCGCGTGATGCAGCGCCACATGCATGATGGTGGAGCCGCCGAACAGCGCGACGGCCGCAGTGACGTGAATGAACAGGGCGATCCGGTAATCGGTCACGGGCTCCCTCCTAGTCTGAGTCCTGCCGTAGCGTGGTCTTGCTGCAAACCAGCATCCGCCGCGGCCGGCCACCGTGCATCAGACCTCAGTTCGGATAGTCAGAGGACGTTCGCACGATGAACGCTACGGCCCGAGTATCGGCGGCCGTGTGGGGCGTTACCGGACACACCCCGGCCGGTGGTGTGTCTTGCGTGAGTGGTACCCGGCAGCCGTTCCTTGACAGTCGGGTGCGGCCGTTCCTACGCTGCGCGCGCGGGGCCTGTCCCGAGGGAGGCGCAGATGGCGGGGTTTGGGGCGCTGCAGGGCTTGCGGGTGCTGGACCTGGGCTGGGCGATGGCCGGGCCGCAGGCGATGGGGATTCTGGCGGCCTACGGCGCCGACGTGATCAAGGTGGAGAGCCGTGCCCGCCTGGACCTGGCCCGCACCACCTTCGGCCCGATCATGCGACCCGACGACCCGGAAAATGGCTCCGGCTACTTCACCAACTTCAACCGCAACAAGCGCTCCATCACCCTCAATATGACCTCCGAGCGCGGGCGGCAGCTGTTCGCCCAGCTGCTGGCCGTCTCTGATGGTCTCCTGGAGAACTTCTCTGCCGGTGTGCTCTCCAAGTGGGGCTTCCCCTATGCGGAGATGGCGCGTATCCGTCCTGATATTGTCTATGTCTCGATGGCCGGTTTTGGCCACACCGGCCCGTATCGCGACTATCAGACGTTCGGGCCCACGGTCCAGGCCGTCTCTGGGCTGACGCATCTCTCCGGCTTTCCGGAGCGTCCACCGGCGGGTTGGGGCTTCTCCTACATGGATCACACCGGCGGCTACATGGGCGCCATCGCCATGCTCCAAGCGCTGCTCCACCGCCGCCGCACGGGCCAGGGCCAGCATGTTGACCTCGCGCAGGTCGAGGCCGCGATCACGCTCACCGGCACGGCCGTGCTGGACAAGGTGGTGAACGGCCGGGCCAGCGCCCGCGCGGGGAACGCCGCGCCGGAGACCGGCGCCTGCCCGCACGGGGTCTACCGCTGCGCGCCCGATGCCGACCCGCGCATCGGCGATGACGCCTGGGTGGCGATAGCGGTGGAGACCGATGAGCAGTGGCAGGCGCTGTGCGAGGTGATCGACGCCTCAGACCTGGCAGCTGAGCCGGGTTTGCACACGCCGGATGGCCGCCGTGCTGCCCGGGCCGCCATCGATGCCGCCATCGATGCCTGGACCCGTCCGCGTGATGCGGCCCACGCCACAGAGGTGCTGCAAGCGGCCGGCGTGCCGGCGGGGGTGGTGCAGCGCTCCCGCGACCTCGCCGAGGCAGACCCCCAGATCGCCCATCGGGGCATGCGTCCCCAGGTGACGCACGAGGTGATTGGCACCGTGACCGTCGATGGTGTGCCCGTGCGCTTTTCCCGCACCCCGGCCGAGCTGCGTACCGCCGGCCCGATGCTCGGCGGCCACAATGCGGAAGTATACGGTGACCTGCTCGGCCTCTCCTCGGACGAGGTCCGCTGCCTGGAGGATGAGCAGGTCCTGTGGTAAAACGGTCCGGCTCCCTGCCGGCCACACACCTACCGCACGCGCAGCGCTCGCGACCCCGGCGCGCACGCGTTCCCCTGCGCAGCAGGCGAATGCCCGCAGGCCAGGGTGGGTATCCTGCGCCGTAAACGCCCGTCGACCAGAGTGCTAACGCTCGGTAAACTCGCCGGTCTGCGCCGCCGTGTTAATGCTGCCTTAACTCCTCCCTGCTCGTGGCCCGATAGCGTGGGGATGCGGAGACCGCAACGTTTTCGGCACGTATCCCAACGGGATCAGACCGAGGAGGAAGGCATTCATGAAGCATCGATGGATGAAAGCCGCGGCGGCGGGCACCACGGGCGCAGTGGTGGCTGCCGGGATGCTGGTTGGTGTCGTCAACGCCCGCCCCGGTGAGCAGGCGGCGACCCCGACCCCCACCACTACGCCGCGGGCCGGCGCCGGCGCGACCGAGCGTCAGCAGCGCACGGAGGAGTTCATCAACCGGCTGGCCACCAACCTGGGCGTGAGCCCGGACCGGCTGCGCGAGGCGCTGAAGCTGACGGGCATCCAGGAGATTGACGCCGCTATTGCGGCCGGTCGCATCACCGCCGAGCAAGGCCAGCGGGCGAAGGACGCGATCAACAGTGGCAACCTGCCGCACTTCGGAATGCCCGGCAACCGCGGCGGCCGTCACGGCGGTCCGGGCATGGACTTCGGCGATATCATGCGCCGCCACGATGACGGCGTGGCGCAGTTCCTCGGCATTACGGAGGACAAGCTGCGCGAGGAGATGCGCAGCGGCAAGAGCCTGGCCGAGGTCGCCCAGGCCAACGGCAAGACCGCCGCTCAATTGAAGACCTTCATCCTGACGAACGCCAAGACGCGGCTGGACCAGGCGGTCAAGGATGGCAAGATCACCCAGCAGGTGGCCGACCGCATGTACCAGGAGCTGGAACAGCGGGTCGATGACATGATCAACCGCAAGCCCGGCACACGCCCGGGGCGCAACTAATCCCAGCCGGCGGCGGCGGATGCTCCCCCGAGTCGCGCGCCGGCTGCGCAAGGGGCGGGCGGGATCACCCCAACATCCCGCCCGCCCCGTACACTACCGCTATGAATAACCAGTCACCGACTGCCACCGAGCCGCTGATTCTGGTCGCCGACGACGATGCCCACATCGTCCGGTTGGTGGAGCTGTACCTGAAGAAGGCGGGCTACCGGGTGGCAGCCGCCGAGGACGGCGACGACGCCCTGCGCAAAGTGCGCGAGCTGCGGCCGGATCTGCTGATCCTCGATGTGATGATGCCCGGCCCGGATGGAATGGAAGTCACCCGCGGCCTGCGCCGCTCCTCAGACATCCCCATCATCCTGCTCACCGCCCGCACCGGCGATGTCGACCGCATCGCCGGGCTGCAGTTCGGCGCCGACGACTACGTCACCAAGCCCTTCAACCCGGTGGAACTGGTGGCGCGCGTGCAGAGCGTCCTGCGGCGGGCGCGGGCCGGCGCCTCCCAGACACCGCCCTACCAGGCGCACCTGCGCGCCGGACCGCTGGCAGTGGACCTGGACGAACACCGGGTGACGCTCGATGGCGCGCCGCTGCAGCTGCGGCCCAAAGAGTTTGACCTGCTGGCCACCTTCGCCCGCTTCCCTGGTTTCGCGCTGGATCGCGAGCGGCTGCTCGATCTGGTGTGGGGCTCTGGCTACTTCGGCGATCATCGTACCGTCGATGTCCACGTTGCCTGGCTGCGCGAGAAGCTGTCCGGCAGCGCCGTCAAGATCGAGACGGTGTGGGGCGTCGGCTATAAGTTGGTGGTGCCGGACGAGGAAGGCGGGTGACGGCGTGTCCATCCGCACCCAGCTGATCGCTGCCTTCTCCGCGTTGATCCTGCTGGCACTGCTGCTCGCGGGGGGCGCCGTCATCGCCCTGCGCCTGGAAAACGAGCGGCAGGCGGCGCTGGACCGGCTGGCCGTCGCTGCCCCACAGATCACCCTTGACCTCTTCCGCCTCCAGCGCCAGAACGCCTCGCCGGAGACGGTGCTTGACTACGTGCGCGAACAGGCGCGGGCACAAGACGTTCGCGCGTTGATCGTGGACCGCGCGGGCACCGTCACCATCGATACGGGCGACACGCTGCGCGGCAAGCAACTGGCCATCCCTGAGGCGGATCCGGCCGGACCGGCCGGTTACCGCATGTGGGAAGGCTCGGGCGAGGGGCAGGACGGATTGATCTTCCTGGCAGCGGCCGTCGGCCCTGGCCTGGGCGAGCGCCGCGGCGGCCCCCGCATTCAGTTGCCGCTTCTGACCGAGACGGTCGTACTGGCGGTGCCGCAGCAGACCGTTACCAACGCCTGGCGAGGGCTGCTGCCCGGCCTGATGTCGGCGGGGCTGATCGCGTTGACGCTGTCGGCGGTGGTGGCAGCCCTCTTTGCCCGGTCCATCGCCCGGCCGCTGCAGGCGCTCACCCGCGCCTCGGAGGAGATGGCGCGCGGCAACTTTGACCACGACCTCCAGGTCCGCCGCAGTGACGAGATCGGCCGGCTGGCGTCGGCCTTCAACCGGATGGCGCGAGAAGTCGGCAAGAGCCACCTCCAGATGCGTGGCCTGCTGGCCAACGTGACGCACGATCTCAAGACCCCGCTGACCTCGGTGATCGGCTTCGCCCAGGCGCTGCGCGATGGCGATGTGGATGAGCCCGCAGCGGTGCGCGATACCGGCGCCATCATCCACGACGAAGCGCAGCGCATCCGCCTGCTGGTAGACGACCTGCTGTACCTCTCCGAGATTGAGAGCGGCCAGGCTGTCTTCACCAAGGAGCCGGTAGAACTGCCTGCGCTGACCACCCGCGCTATGCGGCGGGCGGGCCCGGCGCTGGCCGAGCGCAACATCCGGCTGGAGCAGGCGTTGCCGGTGGCGCTGACGGTGCAGGGCGACGGTCGCAAGCTGGAGCGCATCCTCGACAACCTGCTGGATAACGCCGCCAAGTACACGCCCGAAGGCGGGCGGGTAGAAGTGCGCGCTCGCCGCGAGCCGGGTACCGGCGTGATCATCGAGGTGTTCAACACCGGCTCGTACATTGCGCCAGAGGACCTGGAGCGTGTGTTTGACCGGTTTGCCCGGCTGGACCGCGCCCGTGGCCGGGCCGGCGGCAGCGGGCTGGGGCTGGCGATTGCCCGCGAACTGGCAGAACTGCACGGCGGGACGCTCACCGCCACCAGCGACGCCGCGGGCACCACCTTCACGCTGACACTGACCGAGCCGAAAGCCGTGGCGGCCACGGCCACCACGCCGGCCGGCACGGCTCCGCGTCCCGCTGCCCTCTAGCCCGCGCTACTCGGTCTGACAGTGGGCCTCTAGGAACCACAGGTGTTTGTCGATGTCACGCACGACCTCAGTCAGCAGGTCAGCGGTGCCGGTATCGCCTGCCTGCTCGGCAGTGTCGATGCCGGTGCGGGTCGAGGCTGCATAGGCGGCGTAGCGCTCGGCCAGTGCCTCGACGTGTTGTAGTCCGCGGCGCAGCCCCTCCGGGAACTCCGGCAGCCGCGAGTCTGCTGCCGCCATCCGCACCGTGCCGCGCGCTTCGCCGCCCAACGCCGTTACCCGCTCGGCAATTTGGTCGATATAGCCGTCGATGTTCTTGGCCAGCAGGTCGAACAGCTCGTGCAACTGGAAGAACTCCGGCCCCTTGACGTTCCAGTGCGCCTGCTTGGTCTGGCTGTAGAGATCCGAAGTGTCCGCCAGCTGCTGGTTGAGCAGCGACACCATCTTGCGCCGCGTCTCGAGCGCCAGGTCGCTGCGTGTCTCCGCCAGCCGTTCTTTGCCCTCGGCGCCGCGCCGCCCGTTCGTCCGTGCCTGCGTTGCCATCACTCACCTACTGATGCGTTCTTCCTTCGACCGTACGGGGATGGCCGGCGCGTTGGTACCACCCTGGGAGGTAACAGGGAAGCCGAATGGGTCAGCTATGACCGGGGGAGACCCCGCTACACTGAATGGAGGGAAAGGGAGGCACGCGGCATGCTGTTCTTGGTACGAATGCTCGGTTTCTGGCTGCTGCGGCGCTTGGGAATGCGGATGTTTGCCGAGCTGCGTGCGGGCAACGTGCCCGGCGCCGCCCGCCACCTGCGCCGCACTGCTACCATCGCGGCCCAGATCGCCGGCATCAGCCTGCTGGCGCTGCTGCTCCTGTTCATCCTGTTGCTCGCCCTGCTGACCAAGCTGCTGTTCTAACCCGGATGATTCATGAGGGGGCAACCCGCGCCGGCGTGGCGCGCAGGAAACACCAGCCGGAGCATCGGGTTGCTGCGGTCCCGCCCCGGCCGGTGCGACATGGCCGCTCCCGGCGTGTTCCCCCTGCGCAGGAGGGATGGCGGCCGTGGGAAGTGTCCCTCACCCCGGCCGACTATGCATGATCCGGACCAGCGGGTCAGCGTTCTGCCGCGCGATTTTGGTGATCCGCCGCTGCGACCTCAGGACTGACCGCCTGTCCCAGTCCGCAATGGTCAGATGGCGCGCAATCTGGGAGCCATGTCTGCATGCAGGCGAGAGCAGAGGCTGAGGGGAAGGGTTCCGTTCCGCCGCTCGCTGCCGTTAGCAGCCGCACGCTATCCTTGGGGCGCGCCGGCCCGCCGAGAGCAGACAGCTTCCCGCGCGGGCGCGCCGGGGGAGGCGGGCGATGACAAGCATGACTGGCAGACCAGCCGCAGCCTACGGGGCGATGCCGGAGGCGGTGGGGCTGAACTTCTCGGACGAGGACCGCAACCTGCACGCCGTCTTGCGGCTGCGGCTGGGAGCGGAGCATCACGAGCGGGCGGCGGCGATTCTCCACGAGGCTGGTGCGGTGGCCGGCGGCGAGCTGGACCGGCTGGCGCGTGACGCCGAACGTCATCCTCCGCGGCTGGAGCAGTACGCCCCCAGCGGCGCGCGCATCGACGAAATCGTCTACCACCCGGCGTATAGCGCCATGGAACGCATCACCTTCGGCCGGTTCGCGCTGGCGGCGATGAGCCACCGGCCGGTGCTGGGCTTCCCTGCTCCCGCGCCGCATACCTTCAAGTACGCCCTGTCCTATGTGCTGGTGCAGAGCGAGTTTGGCCTGTTCTGCCCCGTGAACATGACCGACTCGCTGGCGCGCGTGCTGCGCCTGTTTGGCGATGAGCGCCAGCAGGCACTGTATGTCTCCCGCCTGACCGAGACCGACCCGGCGCGGCTGTACCAGGGGGCAATGTTCCTCACCGAGCGGGCGGGCGGGTCGGACGTCGGCGCCTCGGAGACGGTGGCGCGGCGCACGCCGCAGGGCTGGGCGCTGTCTGGCGACAAGTGGTTCTGCTCGAACGTCTCGGCAGACCTGATGCTGACGCTCGCCCGGCCACAGGGCGCGCCGCTGGGCACCAAGGGCTTGGGCCTGTTCCTCGTGCCGCGTGTGATGGACGGCCGGCGTAACGGTTACCTCATCAACCGGCTGAAGGACAAGTTGGGCACGCGTGACATGGCCTCCGGCGAGGTGACGTTTGACGGCGCACTGGCGGAGCAGGTGGGGGACCTGGAGCGCGGCTTTGTGCAGATGATGGTAATGGTCAACTCGTCGCGCCTGTCCAACGCGATGCGTGCCGCCGCCATGACCCGCCGTGGCTACCTGGAGGCGTTGGTCAGTGCCCGCGGGCGGATGGCCTTCGGCAGGCCGCTGGCCGAGCTGCCGCTGATGCGCGAGACGCTGACCGAGCTGCTGCTCGATACCGAGGCAGCGCTGTCGGTGGTGCTGCATGCCGGACAGGTGTACGACCGGGCGGACAGCGGTGACAGCGCGGCCAAGGCGCTGCTGCGCATCCTCACGCCGCTGGCCAAGTTCTCCCTGTGCAAGCGGGCGCGCTGGTCCACCGGCGAGGCGCTGGAGGCGCGCGGCGGCAACGGCTACATCGAGGAATGGGTCAACGCCCGCCTGCTGCGTGACGCCCACCTCGGCTCGGTGTGGGAGGGGACGAGCAATATCATCGCCCTGGATGTGCTGCGCGCCTTCGAGCGCGACGGGGCAGACGCCGTCCTGTTCGCCGATCTCGATGAGCGGCTGGCGGCGCTGGCCGGCCCGCATGCACGCAGAGCGGGGGCGCTGCTGAGCCGCGCAGTGGCGCGCGCCCGCCGCACGGTGGAGCAGGTGAAAGCGGCGGACAACCCGGAGCGCGAGGCGGCGATGTGGCGGCTGGCAGAGCGGCTGGCGCGCCTATGGACAGCCTCCACCCTGCTGGAGGAGGCAGAGGCCGAGAGCGGCACATCGTACCGCAAGCTGGTGGTGGCATGCGAGTACCTGCGCCGCCGGGTGCTGCTGCCGGAGGGAGAGGTCTGGCTTGGCCCGCGTCCCGCCGCTACCGGCTGGTTCGATGCCGTGACCGACAGCACGCCGGTGCCGGCCGCTGCCGCCGTGCCGCTGATCAACGCGCTGGAGGTGGAGGCGCTGGAGCGATGAGCATCGGTGCCACCCTCACCCCTGACAGCGACCCAGCCGCGACGGTGCACGAGCGCGCCTGACCGATGGCCTGTGCCGCGCCATCGATGAGCACGCACCGCGGCTACGGGACCTCTCCGCCTGCCACGCACGACCCCCCGCCGCGGTCGCTCCACGGTCCTGCCACCACCGAGGATCAGGGCCATGCAGTGCGGCTCGGCCTGGCGTTCACGGACACCACCGATGTCCGGCCGTTGCTGGATGAACGGCCCATCGCGCGCTATTCCTCGGGCATGACATCGGCCGGCAAGTATTGGAGCGGGCCGGAGCAGCGCCGTGCTGACAGGGCGCTGGCGCGCTGCTCCGCTATACTCCCGCCGGGAGGTGCACGGCCGATGGCAGAGCGGGTGATCAGCATCGAGACGGCGCGGCGGCTGGCGGTGAGTAGACAGCGGCTGGCCGGACCGCCGCCCGCTGCTCCGGACGGCGAGGCGATCTACGAAACGGTGCAGGCGTTGGGCTGTGTGCAGCTCGACCCGATCAGCGTGGTGGCCCGAAGCCACCTGCTGGTGCTGTGGAGCCGCCTGGGCAGCTACGACCGTGAGGATCTGGAGCGGCTGCTGTGGGGGCAGCGGCGGCTGTTTGAGTACTGGGCCCACTGTGCCGCCATCGTCCCCGTAGAGCACTATCCCATCCACCAGGTGATGATGCGCAGTTACGTCGACGGCAGCTCGCAGGAGGCCGGGCGGCGGCGGGCCTGGCTGGCGGACATGCAAGGGCTCCAAGACCACGTGCTGACCGGCCTAACGGCGCATGGGCCGCTGCCGTCGCGCCGGTTCGGCGGCAAAGTGGCGGCGCCCTGGGTTTCTAGCGGCTGGCCCTCCGCCAACGCGTTGGGCCACCTGTTGCAGGTGCTGTGGCTCTCTGGCCGCATCACCGTGGCCAGGCGGCGCGGCAACGAGAAGTGGTGGGACCTGGCCGAGCGCCACCTGCCGGTTGGCAGTCCTGCGATCTCCGAGAAGGAGGCGGTGCACCGCGCCGTTCTGATCGCGCTGCGGGCCCTGGGTGTGGCACGGGTGGCGCACATCCGCTTGCATTTCATCCGCCGCCGCTATCCGGGGTTGCCGGCGGTGCTGGCGGCACTGGAACACGCAGGCGAGGTACTGCGCGTGCGCGTGGCGGATGGCGAGCGGGAGTTGCCTGGTCCCTGGTACCTGCACGCTGAGGACGTGCCCTTGCTCGATACCATCGAGCGGGGCGGGTGGCAGCCACGCACGACCTTGCTCTCGCCCTTCGACAACCTGATCTGCGACCGCGACCGCACGCGCCTGCTGTGGAACTTCGACTACACCATTGGCATGTACACCCCGGCGGCCAAGCGCACGCGTGGCTACTATGCCATGCCCGTGCTCTACGGCGACGGCCTGATTGGCAGTATCGATCTGGCGATGGATCGCAAGGCGCAACGCCTCACCCTGCTGAACGTCACCCGCGAGCCGGACGCGCCCGCGAATGCCGAAACTGCCCGCGCGGTGACCGGCACCATCGAGCAGCTGGCGGGCTTTCTCGGTGCGCGCGAGGTGTCGGGAAGCTGGTGAAGGTACCCTGTCATCGGGGAGACAGCCAACGTGTGCGCGCGCTGACGGTGGTGGTGTGTGCGGGGGAACAGCCGGGGCGGGCGGGGGCTGGCATCCTACAGACACAGCGGACGGGGCACACGGGACGGTCCCGCCGGTAGCAGCACCAGGGAGGCACCCCATGATCAGTGGCGGCGTGTACAACAGCGGCAACAACTTCGGCT
>CAUJGQ010000177.1 GCA_963170165.1 Chloroflexota bacterium
GCCGTGTTCCCCTCCTGCCGGCGCCATGCAGATCAGTTCCCCCTTGATCAGGTCGTAGCGGTTGCCGTCGTCTGGTAGCTCCTCAAGGTCCTTGGCGGTATAGATGCGTGCGCTGGTCATGGGTGGCGCTCCTACTTCCGTGGCCCCAGCATACGCCGTGGCAGTGGCTTGCGGCTGTGCCCGCCGGTGCGCACCATGGGCGCACGGCACGGAGAGAGGAGCGGCGGCGATGACGTTCGAGAACGAGCAGTACCTGATCAGCACTGCAGACCTGGCGGAGCGGCTGGCGGACCCGGCGCTACGGGTGCTGGATTGTACTGTGTTTCTGCACCGCACCACGGATGGCACCCCCCGGCTGGTGCGGGAGAGCGGGCGGGCGCACTGGGAGCAAAGGCACATCCCCGGCAGTGCCCATGCGGACCTCACCGCGGAGCTGGCGGACCAGCAGACACACCTGCCGTACATGATGCCGCCGATGGCGCAGTTTGCGGCCGTAATGGAGCAGCTGGGCGCCGGCGCGGGTACGTCTGTGGTGCTGTATGACGCACTCAGCACGATGTGGGCGGCGCGCGTTTGGTGGATGTTGCGCTCCGCCGGCTTCGAGGACGCGGCGGTGCTGGATGGCGGTCTGAAGAAGTGGAAGGCCGAGGGCCGGCCGCTATCCTCGGATGCTGCGCCCGCGCACCCGCCGGCCCGCTTTGCGCCGCGTCCGCAGCCCGAACGCTGGGCCAGCCGCGAGGAAGTGCTCGCTGCCGTCGCGGACGGCGCGACCTGTGTGGTCAATGCCCTGACGCCGGATCAACACCGCGGTGACGGCCCCTCCGCCTATGGCCGCCCCGGCCGCATCACGGGCAGCGTCAACGTCTCTGCCGCGCACCTGCTGGACCCGGTCACCAATGCCTACCTTCCCGCCGAGCGGCTACGGGCGATGTTTGCAGACAGCGGCGCGCTGGCGCGCGGGCGAGTCATCACCTACTGCGGCGGCGGTATCGCCGCCTCCAGTGACGCCTTCATCCTCACCTTGCTCGGCCATCCCAACGTCGCCGTGTACGACGGCTCGCTCTCGGAGTGGGCGGCAGACCCGGCGCTGCCAATGGAGCGAGGCTGACGCGGATACCCGGCATCCGGGGATGTGCGGCCGGCGGTTGGCGATGACCTGCCGGACGTCTCGTCCGGTCCGCGTCGCCCGTCGCGCGCTGCCCGCTACGGCGCGGCGCCATCTGCGATCACCCGGTTGCCAGGGGTAAGGGTGCAGCGCACGGTACGCGGGTCGAGATTGGTGCAGGTGGCGCCCTGCACGCGTGCGGTCGCACCTTCCTTCAGGCGTAGGGTGAGCTCGCGGCCATCAGCCGAGGTGCTCCAGCCCTCGTAGGCGTTGGCACGCACCTCCAGCGTGCCGCCGTTGGGGAGGCTATGAACACCGCAGAGCGTGCACCCTGGCACCGTCGACGCCCCGGAGGCGGGCGACGGCGTGCGGGTGGCGGTTGGCGAAGCGGTGGCTGTGCGCTGGGCGGTCGCCGTGGCCGTGACCGGCGCCGCAGTGGCCGTGGCCGGGGGGCCGTCGAGCAGGCTGTGCAGCCAGGTGTGCACCTCTCTGGCCGGTGGCTTGCCTGGCTCGGTGCAAACCGAGCAGCCACCCTGGCCGCCCCCGGTCGTGCGTGTGGCCGGCGGATCGCCGCCGCGGACGGTGCGTGTGGTCAGCACTGCGCCGTCGGGCCAGGAAAGGATGTACGCCGTCCAGTCCTTGCGTACTCCCAGCGTGCCGCTGGTCTCATAGGTGCCAGCGCCGATCCAGCGTTCATGGATGCAGACGATGGTGCGTACATCCTCCACGCGCGCCAAGGTGAATCCGGTGAGGAACTCGTTCTCATAGCCCGGGCCAGCTTCGTAGGTGACCCCGGTATAGGCCGTCCAGGTTCGTTTCAGGTCTCGGTTCTGGTACGCGCGCTCCAGGCCGCTGTCGTCCTGCCGCCAGTACGAGGCGATCGGCGTGGCCGGCGCGCCCGTGCCGCGCGGGGCGGTGCCTGCCACCGCGGCAGCGCACAGTGGCTCCGCGCGATCCCTAAGGGCATCGAGCGGATAGGGTGTTGATGATGGCGACGGCATCGACACTAAGCTGCCGGAACCGTCGCAACCGGCGGCCAGGATGCCGAGGGCGGTTGCCACCACCAGGATGCAGAGAGCGCGCATGGCATTCCTCCGGGTGAGAGTGCGGTGTATGGCTACCGGCCGGCCGCTCACCGGCAACCTGCGAGCGCAGGTCATGGGGTGGGTGTGAGCGGCGGATATGGCACCGGGACACCGGTGCTGCACGACGACGGACCGAGGATGCGGCTGCGCCCCGCGTGCGGTGGTAGGTCCGTGAAGGATGCCTGCACCAGGCTGCGGCCCAGATACGTGCTGCCTGTCTCCGTCACCTCCAGCACCGCCAAACCGGCTTGGTTGGTTGTAGTCACGGGGGCGCCCCCGCCGGGCGCGCGCTCGACCCAGGCCAGACCTTGGGGCAACGTCCAGTGCACCGGCTGACCGGCGACCGGTTGCCCATCGGCGGTCAGCGTGAGCCGCGCCGAGATCCGCCATCGGAGCACGCCGGAGGTGCGGACGAATGCAACCGAGCAGGTGAGCGTTGTGGCGGTAACCGGTGGGTTGCCCGCCGGACATGGTCCGAGCCCGAACACTGGGTCCGTGCAGTCCATGACGATGGGTGGCGTGGCGGTGGCGGTTCGGTCCGGCTTGCCCGCCCTGCCGTCTTCCACCAGCCGCAGCCACGAGCAGGCGGACAGCAGCATCATGGTGAACGCGAGACCCGCGATCACCCAAGCGCACCGGAGCATCATGCGGCACGGCATGGCAGCCCTCCCTGCAGCTGGACCGCCCCATAGGTGTTGCGGTCGCCTGCCCAAAGACTGCCACAGCGCGGACTGCGATTCCCTGTCCGCCGGATGGAAATCGCATGGCAGGCGCATCGCTGCGCCGGGAGGGCGGTAGCCTGCCAGCCGCCATGGCCTGCGGCGATGGGAGCCGGTACCGGGCAGGCGAAGCAACTCCCCCTCGCCCGCCGCAGCGGGCGAGGGGGTTGGGAAGGTGAGCACCGCTCCCCAAGCACTTGCCCCACTGCCGTGAGCGGGTCTCACCCCTCAGGCTCGCCGCTCCGAAGCGCAGGGGGAGGGATCGTTGCTGTTTGCTGCTCCTTACTCTTGCGTGCTGGCCGGGTCTTCCGGCATCAGCGGCTTCGTCCAGCGCAGGCCGATGTCGCTCAGGTCGGCGGCAAGCACGTCGTCGCCCTCCGGGCGCTCGCCGCCATTCATCCAGGCCACGAGGTCGTCGAGGGCCTGGATGCGCTCGGCGTCTTCGAACTGGCAGTGATTGGGCCGGCGGATGGCGCGCTGCACCAGCAGGTGCGATGTGCCGACCGCCATTGCCTTGCGCCGGTAGCTTTGCTCCAGCGAGAACGGGACGAAGGCGTCGCCAGTGGTGTGCAGCGTGAGGACGGGCACGCGAATGCGGCCGGTGAAGTCTGCGAACACCGGATTCTCCGTGGCCGAGCGGGCGCCGGGGGCGGGCTCGATGCGCCGGATGCGCTGGTTCATCTCCTCCTCGTCAATGCCGAGCCCGGGGTCAATGCGGAAGCGAATGTAGCGGGTGCTGACGGCGCGCGTGGCGGGCGAACTGGAGTAGTATCCCCAGCCACGCGGGCCAAGATTGGCGGTGTAGCGCGCGAGTAGACCCTGTTCGCGCATCGGCAGGTTGCCGCCCATCAGGAACTTGACGACGCTGTCGAACTGGCGGCCCTTCTCCGTGTAGGCGCCGGGACGGCCCATGGCGGGCAGCCACACGTCGGTGACATGACGGGTGAACGCGGCGGTGTCGGTAATCGCCAGCAGGCCGGTGCCGGAGATGTAGTCCGCTGCCGTGCTGTAGGCGGCCAGGTAGTCCAGGATCTCGGTGCCGGTCATCACACCGCATTCCGGCAGGCCGGCCTGGTACACATCGGGATGCTGTTCCAGCGAGGCCATCGCCACATGGCCGCCCATCGAGGTGCCGTACAGGATGGTCCAGGACGGCCGGCGGAACTCGGTGATGAACATGGCGCGCAGGCTGAGCGTATCATCCACGCCGTAGTCGGGCCGGTAGCTGTTGCCGCGGTAGCTGGAGGCGGCCCAGGCGTAGCCGGAGGCGATGATGTGGTTGCGGATCGGCGGGTTGCTGACGAAGATGTCCCGCCCTTCGCCGCGGTAGCCGTGGGCGTACATGATCAGCCCGCCGTTCCAGTTGGCGGGTACTTCCATGCGATAGACGCCGCCGTCATAGACGCCGTGCCGCACGGTCGCGCCGGCCAGCGGCTCGAAGGTGGGGTCGCGCAGGTCGCCAGAGGCGGTGGTGCCGATGATCGGCGGCAGCTGTGGCGCGGCCGCCGGCGCCGGAGTGGAGGTGGGTGTGGACGTTGGCGCGGGCTGGCCGGTGGCCGGTGGCGCGATACCTAACGCCAGCACCGCCACCAGCAGTGCCAGCGATGCCAGCAGGCCCGGCCAGGTGGCGCGACGGAGGGGATGGGGATGGGGTTGCATACCGCTCCTTCTCCTTCAGACAGACTGCTTCGCCAGTCTGCTGCGGCGGTTATGCCCTACCTGTCTGGCAGTGTCAAACGGGCGCGTCGCGGTGGATGCGGCTGCGACGTACAATGCCCGCATTCGTCCCAGGAGGCCGCCCCATGACCGCCATCGCTGCCGAACAGGCCGCGCCGCCCGCTGATATCGCCGCGTTAGTCACCGAGCAGATGGCGCGCTGGCACGTGCCCGGCGTGACGGCCGGTGTATTGCACGGCGACGGGCGGATGGAGACCTGGGGCTTCGGCGTCATCAATATCGAGACCGGCTACCCCGTGCAGCCGGACACGGTGATGCAGATCGGCTCGATCTCCAAGCTGTTCACTGCCACGGCGATCGTGCAGTTGGTGGAGGGAGAGACGATCAACCTGGATGCGCCGGTAGCGGCGGCGCTGCCTGGCTTCCGGCTGGGGGACACCGGGGCGCAGGCGCAGGTGACGCTGCGCCACCTGCTGACGCACATGAGCGGCATCTATGGTGACAAATTCAAGGACTTCGGCCCAGGTGACGGCAGCCTGGCGCGGGCGCTGGCCGAGTTCCACGATCTGCGCCAGTGGACGCCGCCGGGTACCACCTGGGCCTACTGCAACACGGGCTTCCAGGCGATGGGGGCGATGCTTGAACACCACACCGGCAAGACAGCGGAGGAGGCCATCACCGCGCGCGTCATCACGCCGCTGAAGCTGCCGCTTGCTACCTTCTGGCCGCACGAAGCGATCACCCGTTCCGCCGCTGCCGGGCATAACACCTTCCCCGGCAAGGACACCGAAGTCGCCCGCCCGTATCCGCTGATGCGCTGCATGAATGCCGCCGGTGGTGTGATCGGCTCCGTGGCAGATCTGCTGTGTTTTGCCCGATTCCACATGGGCGACGGTACCGTCGATGGCGAGCGGGTGATGGCGGCGGAGACGCTGCGCGCCATGCAACAGCCGCAGGTGGAGGCGGGGTTGGCCGACTGCTGGGGGCTGGGCTGGGATTGGCGCGACTTCGGTGGCGTGGCGGTGCTGGGCCACGGCGGCAGCACCAACGGCTTCCGCGCGCGGCTGTCGTTCGTGCCGGAGCGAAGCGTAGCGGTGGCGCTGCTCACCAACGGCAGCGCCGGTAGCGCCCTGAACCGCGTGGTTGAGGCGGCGCTGCTGGAGCGCTATGCCGGTATCCGCCGCGCCGAGCCCGCCATGGTCGCGATCCCAGTGGAAACGCTTGCCGCGTACGCCGGCCACTATGAGAACCCGACCACCGAGGTCAGCGTCGTGGTGGAGGGGGAATCGCTGCGCTTCGACCCCGTCTCCAAGAGCCCGCTCACTGGCCGCACCATCACCCTGCCGCCGGCGCACGCCCGTGCCATCACCCCAACTCGCTTCGTCATCACCGACGGTGAGCTGGCCGGGGCGTGGGCAGACTTCCTCGGTTTCGAGCCGGGGGCGAGTCAGCGCTTCTTGCGCTGGGGTGGGCGGTTGTGCGACCGCATCGATGGGTGATCGCCGCGTGGGCGGTGGCTTTCGCCCATCCGAGGTGTTGCGGAATGTCCCTGCCTGGTATAGTGCGATGGGACGTTCCGCATCCGAGCGGAGAGCGTTCGCCCTGAGGAGGGCGTTTTTTCATGCCTGCCAGCGTGGTGATCGGCGGTCAGTGGGGTGATGAGGGTAAGGGGCGGATCGTCGATCTGCTGGCGCGCGGCGCCCGTGTGGTGGCGCGCTACTCCGCCGGTAACAACGCCGGGCATACCGTGATCAACGACCGCGGCACCTTCGCCCTGCGGCTGGTGCCCGCCGGCATCTTCTACGACGACAAAGACTGCGTCATCGGTAACGGCTGCGCCATCAACCCGGTCGCCCTGTGGGAGGAGATTGAGGGACTGAAGGCGCGCGGCGTCTCCACCGAGCGGCTGCACATCTCCGACCGCGCCCACGTGGTCATGCCCTGGCACCCGCTGATTGACGCCGCCGACGAACGGCTGCGCGGCCCCTTTGCCATCGGCACCACCGGCCGCGGCATCGGCCCGGCCTTCGTCGATAAGGCAGGGCGGGCCGGCATCCGCATGTGCGACCTGATCGACGGCGCCGGCTTCCGCGAGCGGCTGCGCCTGATCCTGGAGTACAAGAACGCCGTGCTGGAGAAGCTGTACGGCCTGGAGCCGCTGGCCTTCGATGCCGTCTACAACGAGTACCGCGAGGCGGGGGAACGGCTGCTGCCGTACGTCACCGACACCTCGCTGCTGGTGCAGGACGCGCTGGACCGCGGTGACGAGGTGCTGCTCGAGGGGGCGCAGGGGGCGCTGCTCGACCTGGACTTCGGCACG
>CAUJGQ010000178.1 GCA_963170165.1 Chloroflexota bacterium
CGCCGCCGGCCCGTGCGACGCCGGGTCGTTTTGCACCGGCGGGTGGCGGTGATCACCGACGACGTGATCAAGCTACGCCCCTCGGGGAAGGCACTGCTTCGTCCGCTGGCCTGGCTGCTGACCGGCGCAGCCTGTTTCGCCGCGATCATTTGGGGCCTGGAGCGGTTGCCCGTGTGGCTGCTGATGGCGCTGCTGCTGGTGGCCGTGGTGTCAATCCCAACCGCGGGGCTAGGCGTGGTCTACAGCATCGTGGGCGCGCATGTGGTGATTGACCGGGCGAAGCAGTCCGCTACCTGGCAGCAGGGCGCGATCGGGCTGGGCATCGGCACCCAGGAACTGGTGCCGTTCTGGAAGATCGCAGCGATTGTCGTCGAAGAGGCCGGAGCGTCGGCCGAGGGAAATGGCCGCCGTATCGAAGAGCTGGCACAGTATCAGATCGTCCTGGAAAAGGAGAGCGGTAAGCGGCTCATCGTGGGTGGTGTGACCGCTCCTCGCTCACTGGCGGCCGGCGCACTCGCCCGGGCGTCCGAGGTCGCCATGGCCATCGCGGATCTGACCGGGCGGCCTGCCCGGCTGCCGGTGGCCACGGCGGAACCGGCAGGCCGGCCCGCGCGCGCGCCGGCGGCTCGCACCGCGCGCCGCTCCCGCCGCCGCCGCTCGCATCATCGTTAAGTGCAGCCGCTGGCACGAGTGATGCGCATCGCGCGGATGCTGCGTAGAATCCCGCCATGAGTATTCGCTGGGTCATCCGGCCTGTAGTCGCTTCCCTGGCCCTCGTTGTCGCCTGCACGGGCGGCCCGGCGACAGTGGACGGTGTGCAATCACCGCAATCGGGTGGCTGGTCGGGAGGCCCGCCGCTCAACCACGCGCGCGCCGAGATCGCGGCCGCTGAGCTTGACGGCAGGCTGTACGTCGCCGGCGGGTTTGATGGCGCCGGACGCCGCCTGGCGTCGTTTGAGGTCTACGACCCGGCTGCCGGCCGATGGGAGCTGCTGGCGCCATTACCCGTCCCGCTGGATCATCTGGGGTTGGCGGCGCTGGCCGGCCGGATCTGGGCAGCCGGTGGTAACTCGGGCGCCGCTGGTGCGGGCACATCGCTGTTCGTGTATGACCCGGCCGGCGGGGAGTGGCAGCGGCGGGCGGACATGCCTCTGCGACGCGCGGCCGGCGTACTGGTGCCCGCCGGCGATGCGTTGTACCTGATCGGCGGCACCGGCGACGAGCCGGGGATCACGCTCCGGTATGATCCGGCGCTCGACGCCTGGTCACGTCGCGCTCCGATGCCAGAGCCACGGGAGCACCTCGCGGCGGCTGCAGTCGATGGGCAGGTCTACGCCATCGGTGGGCGGTGGGCCGGGCGTGGAAACGTGGCCACGGTCGAGCGGTACGATCCCCAAACCGATACGTGGTCCGGGCGGTCACCGGCCCCCACCGCGCGCGGCGGCTTGACCGCGTCGAGTGTGGCCGGTCAGATTCACGTCACCGGTGGGGAAGCGTTCGCTCCCAACCAGACATTCGCCGAGCACGAGGTGTATGACCCGGTGGCGGACAGCTGGAGCAGCGCCGCGCCGATGCCGGTCGCCCGGCACGGGCTAGGCTCGGCCACGCTTGCCGGATCATTCTGGGCGATTGGTGGCGGGCGCACCGCCGGCTTGAGCGTGAGCGACCGTGTCGAGGTGTTTCAGCCGGAGGCCGAATCGCGATGAGCATCGAGCGTGAACTGCTGCAGCGGTATCGCACCCTGGCAGTGGTGGGCATCTCTAATGAGCCATCCCGCCCGGCATATTGGGTGAGCGAGTATATGCATCAGCAGGGCTATCGCATCATCCCAGTGAACCCGCTTGAACGAGAGGTGTTCGGCGTGCCCTGCTATCCGGACTTGCGGTCGATCCCAGAGCCTGTGCAATTTGTAAATGTCTTCCGGCGGCCGCAGTTCTGCGCTGAGGTGGCGGAGGAGGCTGTGGCCATCGGGGCCGAGGTGCTGTGGCTGCAGTTGGGAATTGTCGCGCCCGCGGCGCGACGCATCGCCGAAGCAGCGGGACTGGTGTATGTGGAGGACCGGTGCGTGCTGGCCGAGCATCGCCGGCATGCACTGGGTCGCATGGGTCCGAGCGAGTGATTCCACCCGGCGGTGGCGCGCAGCCCCTGCCGTCCCCGTATACTCGGAGCATCATGCAGCAATCCCGCGCCGCGGCGCGCCCGCCACTCCCAGCCGCCGGCGCGCCCGCGCCGGATGCGGGCAGCTTCTCAAGACAACGGACTGCCTGGCGGGACGCGGTCGCAACCGCCGCCCTTGCTGCGGTGCTGACGACGCTGGCGCTGACGCCGCTGGCGCCGTTTGCGCGTGACGTGCTGGCCGCTGATCTCCGGCGCCATGCGCTGCTTGGCAGCCTGATCGTGGGCTACGTCGTGTGGCTGGCGGCGCGCCGCCGGCTTCCCGTGCCTACCCCGTTGGATCTACCCATTGCCGGTCTACTGGTCGCGGCGGCCATCTCCATCGCCGGCTCGCTGGACCGCCGGGCCAGCCTGGAGGCCGTGTTGCCGCTGCTGCCGGTCGCGCCGCTAGCAGTAGTCATGGCTGACACGCGGCTGCTCAGCGCCGCTACACTCCGGCGTGGCGTGACACTCTCGGCGGCTCTCGTTGCGGTCGTTGCCTTGGCGTCCGTGTGGGACCGCTGGCACGAGTGGCTGACCCTGGTCTCCGCTGTGGATGGAGGTCTCACCGCCAGCCGGCTGCTGCCTCCCTCAGTC
>CAUJGQ010000179.1 GCA_963170165.1 Chloroflexota bacterium
GGTGAGCGATTGTGACGTTACCGGCGCTCCGGTAGGGGCGCCCGTCATCCAGCTGCTGCCCTCACCCGGAGTGACATCCTCAATCCAGACTTGCATGAGGGTGCCATCGTACTCACGCGGGCCGGAATTCAGCAGCGCCGCTCCATCGACTAACTGGACCACATAGCTGTTGAACGCCTCCCGCTCGGGCGCCTGCACTGTCGCGGTTCCACCAGTGACGAACAGCGGCAGGATGACGACGAACCCGGCAATCTGCCCGCCGGGAGCAGGCAAAAGCACCGGGGCGGAGAGGGTGATCCTGCCGCGATCTCGGGCGGCCGCCAGGGCCGGGGCGACGGCAGGGAGGCCGGCCAGGTCCAACCCGCGCCAAAACGCGGGCAGCCCGCCTTGCTCCAATGGCAGAACGGGCACATGCTCCGGCCGCGGTGATGCGGGTACGTAGCGCCGGCCGCCAGCATCGACATCGACAATGCCACCGGGTCCCAGGCGGTCGCGGGACGCATCTCGATTTTCGGCCGCGACCGGTACCGCATACCCCAGCCCGGTGACCCCCGGATACCGGCGGGGGGCTTCCTCGAACATCAGGCCGAGCGCGGTGGATGCCGGGTGTCCGGGGCCGCTCCGCGCTGCCTCTCCGGCCAGCACCTGCATGGCGGGAACTGCCCGGAGGATATCCAGGTGGCCGGCTACCTCCCGCTCCAGCGCCGCGGTGAACAGCCGTGCATGATCCTCGAACTCGGAACGGGCACGCTGCCGCTCGAGATCCCGCAGGAAGTAAAACAGCGCGCTGGCGATCACCACGCCGATCGCCAATGTCAGCAACGACGGCAGCATACCCCTGACGCCTTGCCGTAGTCCGCGCCGCTGAGGGCCTGACATCGCGCTGTCCCATCGTTGCGGGCCCGCTGCCCGCGGCCTGCCTGCACTGCGCACATTCGAGTATCGGCGCGCGGCGGTCATTTCTGCAGTTTTCTCGGCCGGCTCTGCTACGCTCAGAGAGAGCCCCGCCTGCTGGAAGGAAGGGCTTGACATGTACGCATGGAGATATGTGGGCGCGCACCGGCCGCCGGAGCGCCACGAACTGGAGATCCCGAGACCGGGCCCCGGTGAGGTGCTGGTGCGGGTGCGCGCGGCGGGCGTATGCCACTCGGACTTGCACGTGCTGGAAGGTATCGCCCCCTTCCCCACACCGATGACGCTGGGCCATGAGGGCGCCGGTGTGGTGGAGGAGCTGGGCGAGGGTGTGACGGGTCTGGAGCGCGGCGGGCTGGTAGCGCTGTATGGCCCCAACGCCTGTGGCGAATGCCGCTTTTGCCGTGCCGGCGATGAGAACCTGTGCACGGCGGGCCGCGCGTTGGGTCTCGGGGTGGATGGCGCCTACGCCGAGTACGTGCGCTGCCCGGCCCGCTCCGCTATCCCCGTTCCCGATGGCGTCTCACCAGCCGCCGCTGCCGTCGCCACCGATGCGGTACTCACGCCCTACCACGCACTCAGGAGCGTCGCCGGTCTGCGGGCAGGGGAGATCGCGGTCATCATCGGCCTGGGCGGGCTGGGGATGAACGCCGTCAGCGTGGCGCGCTTGCTGGGCGCCTATGTGATCGCGGCCGATATCGTCCCAGAGAAGCTGGAGCGGGCGCGGGAGCAGGGCGCAGACGAGACCCTAGACACCCGGGACACCGCCGCCGTTGAGGCGCTGACCGCGCGCCTGCCGGACCTGGTGGCCGACTTCGTCGGCATCGAGCCAACGGTGGCGATGGCGCAGCAGATCGTTCGCCCCGGCGGGCGGGTGGCGCTGGTGGGGCTAGGCGCCGTCAGCGGCCCGCTTCTCACCTTCCGCTACGGCGCCCAGCAGATCGCCGTGCTCGGCTCGTTCTGGGGCACCAGCCAGGAGCTACGTGAGGTGCTGGCGTTGATAGCGCAGGGCCGGCTGTCTCCGCCCGTCACCACCGAGCCGCTTGAGCATCTGCCTGCAGTGCTGGACCGGCTGAAGCGCGGCGCGGTAGAAGGGCGTATCGCCCTCACGCCGTAACGCGGATGCGCTCACGGGCGATGCGCATCCCGCGCGTCCATCTCTTCGCGGGCAATGCGCATCGCCTCCACCGCGCAGGGGAATCCGCCATAAATGGCGAGGTGCATGATCTGCTCGCCCAGCTCTGCGCGAGGGATGCCCATATCCAGGGCGCGGCCGGTGTGCAGGCGGAACTCTACCGGCATGTGCGTCACCTGGAGCACGGCCAGCGTAACCCGGCTGTGGTCATGCAGCGACAGCCCCGGCCGTGGCCAGATCGCGCCGAAGGCGGTGCCGGTGAGGAACCGCCACCAGTCGTTGACAATCTCTGGTGGGGCGATGTCTCCGGGATCGCCCGTCTGGCCGAACACCTCCCGCCGGAAGGCGGTCCCTCGCTCGAACAGCGCTGCGGCCGTGTCAGGCGCGGCCATCTCCGGCGCGGAGTCGGGTGTGTCCGGCTCCGGCCGGGCGGCGAACACCGCGCGCAGCACACGCATTGCCTCCACGCCTCGGGGGAAGCCGGCATACCCGGCGGCGTGCAGCGTCACCTCGCACAGCTCGCGGCGGGAGAGGCCATGGCGCAGCGCCACCCCGGCTTCCGCGGAGAGTTCGACGGGCTGATGCAACGCCACCAGCGCCGCGCACGTCACCAGGCTGCGCGTCCGCCGGGAAAGGCCGGGCCGGTCCCACACCGCCGCGTGGGCACTCGCCAGCAGCCGCCGCCAATCCGCGTCGATTCCGGCGGGGGCCGCGCCGTCGCTCATCTGCGCCTGCTCATCCCCGCCCGTCGCTCCGGCCATGCCTGCCGCCTGGTGTGTGTGGCACGAGCGGTCCTGCAGGCGCGGGGCCACACAGCACCGGGCCACTCATGAGATACGTCCCAGAGAGACCGGATACCGTTACAGCCGCTCCAGGATGACGATGGGGATGTCGCGCTCGGTGCGGGCCTGGTAGTCGTTGTATGCCGGCCAGATGGCAGCCATCCGCTCCCACAGCGCCGGCTTCTCCGCGGCAGAGGCCGTGCGGGCACGGGCGGTGAAGACGTCATCCCCTACCTGCACCGTGACCTCTGGGGCAGACTTCAGGTTGCGGTACCACTGCGGGTGCGCCGGGGCGCCGCCATACGAGGCGACGATCACGTAGCGATCACCATCGCGACCATAGATCAGCGGTGTCGTGTATGTCCCGCCGCTGCGGGCGCCGGTGGTGGCGAGCAACAGCGTTGGCACACCTCGCCACTCGTGCCCGTCTGCACCGTTCGTGGCCACGTAGCGGCGCGCGTGCGCGGCCTGCCAGCCGTCTCCCCGAATCCCTGCCGCGATGTCATGCACTGCCAACCCCATACCCTCGTAGATGCTGCCGTGCCAGTGTGTCACGATGGCGCGTAGACCACCACCGGCCGGAGGGCCGCCGCCATGACCCGTCCCCAACCCGCAGCACAGCCGTTCGCGGCGCTCAGCCCGGATGCCGCCCGCGCGTACGATGCTTGGTACGACCAGCCGCAGGGGCGGGCGGCCGCCCGAGAGGAACAGCACATCCTCGGGCGCTTGTTGCGGCGGCTCCCCGCCCACGCCTCTGCCCTGGAAGCCGGATGCGGCACGGGGCACTTCGCCCGCTGGCTGGCCGGTGAAGGCATAGCTATCTACGGCGCCGATGTGGCGGCGGGGATGCTGGCCGTGGCAGCGGAGCGCGGCGGCGGGCCGCAGTACATCAGGGCGGCGGCCGAAGCGCT
>CAUJGQ010000180.1 GCA_963170165.1 Chloroflexota bacterium
CGCGGCGCGGTAACGTAAGCGTAACTGTCACCGGCGTGTCATGCGCGGCTGTCCTGGTCCGGGCGCTTCCTCCACCGCCGGTGCCGGGGCGGCCGCGGCCACACTGAGGGGGATGTATGAGTGAGCACTTGGCGCCGCAGAAGCCGCCGGCGCACCGGGTGCCGTCCGACAGCTACGCCCTGGTCCGCGATGGGGTGACGTACCACCCGCACGCGGGGGAGTGGGTGGAATTCGCCGGGGATAGCTCGGTGGCGGACATGCTGCTGATGCAGCGGATGCTCGCCGGCAGCCGCGAGCTGGCGGCGCTGGCGGCGATGAACGCCGAACCCGAACAGCAGTTCGAGCGGTTCGGCCCCTACGCGGCGACGATCATCGACCTGTGCGCCCGGCTGGCGCGGGTGATTGTCGCCTGGAACTGGACCGACCCAATCGGGCGCCCCTACCCCAACCCGCCGGCCGCGGCGGACCTGGCCGAGCTGGACATGGCGGAACTTGGCTACCTGTTGCGCCGCGGCCAGGTGCTGGACCCAAACCCGGCCGGCGCCGGCTCCACGCGCTCCTCAGCGGCGAGCGCGGCGCCTCAGCCGAATCGGGCGACCCGCCGCAGGCGTGGCTGATCAGCCGCATCTGCGAGGAGTTCGGCTGCACCCCTGCTGAGGCGCTGCGCCAGGACTGGGCGCTGGTGCTGGAAATCCTCGACCTGCGCGCCTACGCCCGCGCGTACACCGAGGTCATGCGGGCCACGGACGACAGCCAGGTGAGCCCGGAGGCACGGCACATGGTCGCGCCGGTGCTGGAGCAGGTTGCCGCCGAGCGGGCGGCGCGGAGAGGACGCTGAGCCGATGGCCACCGCTGCCGAGCTACTGATCCTGATCAAGGGCAAGGACGAAGCGTCCAAGACCATCGATCACGTCAGCGGCCGCCTGGGCTCGTTCAAGCAGATGGCGCAGACGGCGGCCGGCGCCTTCGCCGGCTTCCTCTCGGCGCAGGCCGCCGTCGGTGTCATGCGCTCGGCCTGGGATGCGGCGGCCGGCAGCATCATCGGCTTCAACTCCCAGATGGAGCAGGCACGCATCGGGTTCACCACAATGCTCGGCTCCGGCGAGAAGGCGAACGCCTTCCTCAAGGACCTCCAGCAGTTCGCCGCACAGACGCCGTTTGAGTTCCCGGAGTTGGTGTCCGCCTCTCAAAAGATGCTGGCGATGGGCTTCTCCGCGGAGAAGGTGCGGCCGATGCTCACCGCCGTCGGCGATGCGGTTGCCGCCCTCGGCGGGAACGGCGCGCTCGTGGACCGGGTGACAACCGCCCTCGGGCAGATGCAGGCCAAAGGCAAGGTCAGCGCGGAGGAGATGCTCCAGCTGACCGAGGCTGGCATCCCCGCCTGGCAGATGCTGGCCGACGCCATCGGCGTGTCGGTGCCCGAGGCGATGAAACTGGCCGAGCGGGGGGCCATCTCCTCCGGCCAGGCCATCGACGCCATTACCGCCGGGATGAACCAGCGGTTTGGCGGCATGATGGCCAAACAATCGCAGACGTTTGCCGGAGCGATGAGCACGATCCGCGACTCGCTCAACATGGCCGTGGGCACGGCGTTCAAACCGTTCTTCGAGATGCTCTCCCGTGGGGCGGTGCAGCTGTCCGGGTTCCTGTCGTCGGAGCGGTTCGCGGCCTGGTCGGCGGCGGTCACGGCGGCACTGGGCGGGGCGATTGGCCGGGTGGGGGCATTCGTCGCCTCGCTGCAACCGCTGGCGGCGGCGCTGCTGGGGGCGTTCCGGGAGGACCTGCTGCCCAAACTCCAGCAGATGGCAGACGTGTTCTCCGGGCAGGTGCTGCCCGCGGTGCAGGCACTGGCGGGAGCGGTGCGGGACCAGCTGCAGCCGGTGTTCGAGCGCATCGGTTCGTTTGTCGCTGAGCATAAGGAGATCTGGGGCGGGGTGGCGATTGCCGTGGGCGGCGCGCTGGTGGCGGCATTCGCCGCGTTGGCCGTGTCCGCGGGGGCAGCGGCCGTGTCGATGATCGCGGCGGCGGCGCCGGTGATTGCGATTGGCGCGGCGGTGGCGGCGCTGGCGGCGGGCATCATCTGGCTGGTGCAGAACTGGGACCGGGCGGTAGAACGGTTTCCGGCGCTCGGTGCTGCGGCTGAGGCAACGGCAGCGGCCCTCAGCGCGACGTGGACGTTCATCCGTGGCGAGGTGGCTGCGTTCGCCTCGTGGTGGTCCGGCATCTGGCCGAGCGTGCAGGAGGCGGCGGTCAACGTGTTCGAGGCGCTGCGCACGACCGCCGAGGCGATTACCAGCACGCTGGTGGCTGTCTGGCGGGTGGCGGGTGACGACATCATTGCCATCGTTGGGGCGTTTGCGGATTACCTGGCCACGACCTGGAACAACATCAAGGCCGTCGTCAGCAACGCGATTGGGTTGATCGTCAACCTGATCAACGGCGATTGGTCGGCGGCCTGGGAGAACGCCAAACAGATCGTGCGGGCGGTGATCTCACAGATCATCGCCTACGTGGTGGAGTTGCCCATGGC
>CAUJGQ010000181.1 GCA_963170165.1 Chloroflexota bacterium
CACGCTCAACTTCACCATCACCATGCCGCTGCCCGGCGGTGGCGTCCAGACCTGGGCCTCCCGCTGGAACCCGGACGGCTCGATGACCTTCCTCGGCCAGTCCGCCGGCCCCGGCTACATCGCCATCTAACCACCGCGCGCACGGGTCGCACTCCACACCTGGCCGGGTCACCGTCCTCACGACGGTCCCGGCCTTTTCATTTGCTGTCCCGGCGCGCCCGCCTTGTCGGAGTTGCCGTCCGCCCGCGGAATAGATGACACAACGTTCTATGGCATGATGTGCGCATCCCCCACGATCGGTGGCAGTGCATCACGCCGGAGCGAGGGCAAGCTACGTGTACGCGCACTCACCGAACACCGCGGGCCAGTGGCACCGTTTGGAGGAGCATCTGCGCGGCACAGCAGCGCGGGCGGAAGCGTTCGCGCGGGCGCTGGGCGCGCCGGAGGCCGGACGGCTGCTGGGGCTGTGGCACGACCTGGGTAAGTTCAACCCCGAGTGGCAGGAGTACCTGCGCCGCGCCCACGCCGGTCAGGCCGCTCGCGGTCACGGCCCTCCCCACGCCTCCACCGGGGCGCTGCTGGCGATGCGCCACCTGGGGCCGCTGGCAATGCTGATTCAGGCGCACCATGCCGGGTTGGTCAGCCCCGAGCATCTGCGCCAGCAGGCGGCGGCGTGGCAGAAAGACCCGGCCATCGAGACGGCGTTGACCGCGGCGCATGCGGCGCTGGCGGATCTGGAGCCCGCCGCCCGCCCGCCCCTGCCCGCGCACGTCAACAGTAACCCGCTGAGCGCCGAGCTGTTCCTGCGGTTGTTGTTCTCCGCCCTGATCGACGCCGACCGGCTGGACACCGCCGCGCACGGTCACGCCGAGACGGAGGCGATGCGCAGCGCCGATGCTGACATGCAAGAGCTGTGGCGGCGGCTGGAGGCGGCGCAGCGGCAGTACGACACCGCGCCGGACAGCACCGTCAACCGCGTGCGCCGCGAGGTGTATAGGGCGTGCCTGGCGGCGGCGGACGGGCCAACCGGGCTCTACCGGCTGACGGTGCCTACCGGCGGCGGCAAGACCCGCTCCGGCATGGCCTTTGCCCTGCGCCACGCCATCCGCCACGGCCTGCGCCGCGTGGTTATCGCCGTGCCCTATCTGACCATCACCCAGCAGACGGCCGGCACCCTGCGGTCGGTGTTCGAGCGCGGCACCACCACCGAGCAGACGGCGGCCGAGCTGCGCGGCATCCTCGGCGAGCGGGCCGTGCTGGAGCACCACAGCGGCGTAACGGTGCACCCGAAAGCGGAGGAAGGCTTCCGCGGGGAAGATGTGTGGTCGCGCCTCTCTGCCGAGAACTGGGATGCGCCGGTGATCGTCACCACCACCGTCCAGCTGTTCGAGAGCCTGTTCTCCTCGCGGCCGTCCGCCGTGCGCAAGCTGCACCGGCTGGCGGAGAGCGTGATCATCCTCGACGAAGCGCAGGCGCTGCCGGTGCACCTGCTCACCCCGATTCTCAACGTACTGGGCGAGCTGACGGCGCACTACACGACGACGGTGGTGCTTTCCACCGCCACCCAACCGGCCTTCGCCACCATCCCGGCGTTCCGCGATGTGCCGGCGCAGGAGATCGTGCCGCGGCCAGAGCGCCACTTTGCCGCGCTCAAGCGCGTGACCTATGACTGGCGGACCGAGCGGCCCCTATCGTGGCCGGAGGTAGCGGAGCTGATGCGCAGTGAGCGCCAAGCGCTGGCCGTGCTCAACACCAAGGCGGATGCCCTGGCGCTGCTCGATGCGCTGGATGACCCGCAGGCGCTGCACCTTTCGACGCTGCTGTGCGGCGCGCACCGGCAGCAGGTTGTGGTGGAGGTGAAGACGCGGCTGGCGGCGGGTGAGCCGTGCCGGCTGATCTCCACTCAGGTCGTGGAAGCGGGGGTAGACCTGGACTTCCCCCTGGTGCTGCGCGCCCTGGGACCGCTGGACAGCATCATCCAGGCGGCCGGCCGCTGCAATCGCGAAGGGCGGCTGGCGGCCGGGCGGATGATCGTCTTCGAGCCGGCGGAGGGCAGGCGGCTGCCGGGTGGCGCCTACGGCGCCGGGGCGGACATCACCCGTGCGATCACCGGCGATGGCCTGCTGGACCCGGACCATCCCGAGGCGCCGGCCCGCTACTTCCGGCTGTTGTACGGCACCGTCTCGACCGACCGCGAGCGGATCCAAGACAGCCGCGCCGCGCTGGACTACGCCGAGACGGCACGCCGGTTCCGCATGATTGATGACCACACGGAGAGCGTGATTGTCACCCGCTACGGTACGGACGCGCAGCGGGACGCCGCGCACCGGCTGGTCGACCAGCTGCGTGGACAGGCCGGTAACGCACGGGAGTTGTTGCGGCAGGCGCAGCCCTACCTGGTCAGCTTGCGCGCCTGGGCTGCCGAACGCTACCGGCGGGAGACGCTCATCGAGGAACTCCTACCTGGCGTCGGCGCCTGGCACGGCGAGTATGACCAGGTGCGCGGGCTGACGGCCGCGGGGCAATCGCTGGCTGAATACGTCATCTAGTCGTGTAACGAAGCACACGATGGGTCGCTTGACAGCCTGTCACCCAGATGTCACTATGTTGCCGTAGCGTGGTCGCGGTGGTGATAAGGGACGTTGGAGACCTATCGTGCGCAAGTTCGCGGCCGCGGGGATTGCAACGGGATCAGGGACGTTGGCGGACCGGACGTACGAAGAGCGGGCACCCGCCGCCCCGCTCACCGTAGGCTGCCGGCCAATCGGTTCCGCCGCGCGGCAGTGACGCGCGACCACGGATGAGGGTGCCCATGAACCAGTACACCGTTCCCGTCGAGGTGAGGGTCTGGGGGGAGCGCGCCTGCTTCACCCGCCCCGAGATGAAGGTCGAGCGCGTCACCTACCCGGTGATGACGCCCTCCGCCGCGCGTGGCGTGCTGGAGGCGATCTTCTGGAAGCCAGAGATGCGCTGGCACGTGGAGGAGATCGCCGTGCTCAAGCCGGTGCGCTACTTCTCTATCCTGCGCAACGAGGTGAAGAGCGTTGCCGCTGTGCGCACCGTGCAGAGCTGGGCCCGCACCGGCGGCAGCTTTGACGCCACCGAAGACCGCACCCAGCGCCACACCCTGGGGCTACGCGACGTGGCCTACATCATCCGCGCCCAGCTCCACGTCCACCCCGACGCCCGCGAGCCCGACCCGGCAAAGTACCGCGACCAGTTCCGCCGCCGGGTACGTGACGGCCGCGGCTTTGCCACGCCGTATCTCGGCTGCCGCGAGTTCTCCGCCTTTTACAGTGAGCCCGCGCCAGAGGACGTGCCCCTTGCGGATCTGACCGGCGACCTCGGCCCGATGTTGCTCGACCTGGAGTACCGCCCGGACGGCTCGGGGCGGGGGCAGCCGCGGTTCTTCAACGCGCGGCTGGAGCAGGGCGTGTTGCGGGTTCCGGCGAGAGCGATGGGAGAGCGTTAGATGTTGCTACAGCGGCTCAAAGAGTACGCCGGCACCCGCATGACGCTGCCGCCAGAGAACTACGACTCGTTGCCGGTGCGCTACATCTTCGAGATTGACCTGCAAGGCCGCCCGCTCAAGCCCGCCCCCAGTTGCACCGCTGACAAGGCGAACAAGGCCACCCAGCGGGGCGAGCGGCGGCTGACACCGTACGTCCCGCGCACCGGTGACTTTGCTTTCGTGCTCGCCGATCACGCCGAATACGTCTTTGGCATCCCCCGCCCCAAGACGCCCAAGCGGGGTGAGGAGCCAGAACCGCCGGGCGATGTCTCCAACCGCAAGCGGCTGTTCCGCGAGCGGCTGGAGCGCTGCTTTGCCGCCACCGGCGCCCCTGAGGTGGAGGCGGTCCGGCTGTTCCTGGAGCACCACGCTCCCACCGCCGAGCAGCTCGGGCCGGATTTCGACCCGGCGGCGACCATCACCTTCCGCGTCCACACCTCCACCGGCGCGGTCATCCCCACCGACCTCCCGGCGGTGCAGGCCTTCTGGGCGGCAGAGAACGACCCGGAGACCAAGGGCGCGGAGGTATTGCAGTGCGTGGTCTGCGGCGAAACCCGCCCGGCGCTGCAGCGCATGCAGGGGAAGATCAAGGGGCTGACGGCGGTCGGCGGCCAGGGTGCAGGCACCGCGATCATCTCGGCCGACAAAGATGCGTTTGAATCCTACGGGCTGGAGAACTCCTACATCGCCCCCACCTGCCGCGACTGTGCCCGCGGCTTCACCGCTGCGCTCAACGATCTACTCGCCGGCGAGCGCAGCCGCCGTTTGATCGGCGGGGCGATGTTCGTGTATTGGACGCGGCAGCCGGTGTCCTTTGACCTGTGGGAGATGCTCAGCCAGCCCGCTCCCGAGCAGGTGAGCGCCCTGCTCGAGACCGTGCGCGCCGGGCGGTCTCTCGCGCTGGACACGACGGACACCACGGCGTTCTATGCCGCCGCTCTCACCGCCACCGGCGGCCGGGTGGTGGTGCGCGACTGGATCGACACCACCCTGGGGGAGGTAAAGGAGCATCTCGGCCGCTGGTTCCTGCGCCAGCAGGTAACCGGCGCCTGGGGCGAACCGCCGGAAGCGATCCCCCTGTGGAAGCTGGCGGCAGCCACCATCAGCAAGAAGCGTAAGAACGAGCAGCCGCCCGCCGCGCTTACCACGGCGCTCCTGCGTTGCGCCATCGCCGGGACGCATCTGCATGCCGGGCTGCTGGCCCAGGC
>CAUJGQ010000182.1 GCA_963170165.1 Chloroflexota bacterium
TCGCCCGCCTGGCCGATGCCATCGACGAGGCGGAGCGCCGGCTTGACCCGGACGGCGCCAAGGGGCCGGACAGCGCGGCGGACACCGAGGCGTAGTCCGGCAGTCCCAGACAGGCAACGCCCAATGGGTGCCGTGGGAGGAATGCCGGCCGCAGCTGTCCGACGATCCGCGATCCGCGTTCCGCGTTCGCGTTGGCCGCCGCCACTCAGGGCGCTGTGCGGAACAGGGTGGCGCCGAGCAACAGCTCGAGGGCGATCAGGCCGAGGGCGGGGACGAGCAGCCACGGCGCGAGCTCGTGGTAGCGGGTGAAGCGCTCGCGCTCAATGCGGCTTTTCTCCAGCGTGGCGATGCTATTGAAGATGTCGGTGAGCCCCTGCTCGTTGCTCGCGCGGGTATAGCTGCCGCCGGTGCCCTCGGCGATGCGCCGCATCTGGCTTTCGTTGAGCGACTGCTCCGCGCGCTGGCCAGCGGTGGGGATGCCGATGGTGTAGATGCGGATCTTGAGCGCCTCCGCCACCTTGCCTGCCTGCTCCGGCTCGACGCGGGTGACGTTGTTCTCACCGTCGGTGGCGAGCACCACGATACGGCTGCGGGCGTGCGAGTTGCGCAAGAGGTTGAGCGCGTTGGTGATGCCCAGGCCGATAGCTGTCCCCTCGTCCAGTTGCGTATTCTGACGCTCTGCCTGTTCGACCAGTTGTTGGAGCGCCCGATAGTCCACGGTTAACGGGCTAACGGTGCGCGCCTCTCCCTTGAACACCACCAGCCCTACCCGGTCATCCTTGCGGGCATCCAGGAACGACTTCAGCGCCTTCTTGGCGGCGTCCATCTTCGAGGGCGCATCGAGTCCGGCGTCACGCATGGAGCCCGAGATGTCCAAGGCCACGGCAATATCGATGCCCTCAGTGGAAACCGTGGCGCCGGCGTCAACGGTCTGCGGCCGGGCGATGGCCAGCACCAGCAGCGCCAGCGCCGGAATCCGCAGCAGGGCGGCATATGGCTGCAGCCGCGCGCGCAGTCCCGTCCGTGCCCGCGCCAGCGGCGCCAGTGTGGACAGCACCACCCCGCGCCGTGCCACCAACCGCCGCCGGCGCAGCCACAGCGCCGCCAGCACCGGCAGCACCGCCAGCAGCACCAGCGCCCATGGGTCACCAAACCGGAAGCTGTCAGGCAGCATCAGCTTCGCCTTGCCCCTGTATCTTCGCCGGGCAACCCGCAACAGGACCGCCATGTCTCGGGTTGATCATGCCGCGTTCACTCATTACCGGCACATCGGGTTCACCGGACCGCCGGCACCGGGTCGGCGCCCTCGCGGGTGATGTCGATGATTTCCTCCGCGATCGCGAGGTTGCTCTCCGCGCGCCGTCTGGCCAGGTGATAACCACCGTAGTTCACGGCGTCGCACTCGCCCAGCAGCCCGGCCACCAGGCGGGCGGGCCAGCGGTCAACCCCCAGGCTCTCCATCCGCGCTGCCAGCTCCTTCGTCGTCATGGCGAAGGCCGGGAAGCCGTAGCGCTCGCTCAGGTAGCGGCGCATACAGGCCGCGATCAATGCGTGGTAGGTGCGCAGGTCGTCTTGGTCCAGCAGCCCTAAGCTGCCGATGCGCTCGAGCTCGGCGCGCGCTGCCGCCTCCGCCTGGGGCAGCGGGACGCCAGCTGGCACCAGAGCCGGCACCGACCGTGCCCGCCAGCGCTGCAGCCAGCGGACCGCGACTGCTATCGCCACCAGCACAAATAGGGCGGAGAGCGCGACCATCGCCAGCAGGCGGCGGGATACCCCGGCGCGGTAGGGCAGGTCGATCGGTGGCTTGAGGTCGCGCACCTCCCCCGGATCGGCGCCGTCGGGGATGACACTCACGACTTCGAGAGCGATGGGTAGCGAGCTGACCTCGCTGATACTTCCGTCAGCCGTGGCATAGGGGACCGTCAGCGAGGGGATTTGGGCGGCGCCGGGGCGGAAGACAGCCACCTCATAGCGAGCGCGCACTTCCACCCGGCCGCCGCCCAGATTGCGTTCCTCAGGCAGGCCCACTAGCAGCACATCGACATCGCCGAACTGGCTGTCCACAGCGGTGAAATCGGGCCGGGCGCCAGCCGGCAATTGGAGCACCAACGTCACCGTCACCCGCTCGCCGGCGGTGACGCGCGTCTTGCCGGCGCGCGCCTCCAGGGTGGCCGGCTCCTGGCCATGCGCCGGCTGCGGTCCCAGCGCTACCAGCAGCGCCAGCGCCATGATGGCCACGATGCGGCCCGCCCAACCGCCGTGTTGCCTCGCCAAACGCCTGTTACTCCTGCTGCCCTTCCATGCTACCGGAACGATGCCAGGGCCGCATGAGGATGTGTGCCGGCGAAACGGCCGCAGTTGACAGGATTCTGTCGCGGTCGTAACCAAATGGGGGAAGAACATATTATGGAATGCTCGTATACTGTTGCACATCAACGTGAAACAGGCAGGCCCCCATGACGCCCAGCACCCCTCGCGTCAACCCGCCCTTCACCTACCAGATGCCGCCGCCCCAACCCCGCACCGCCCGGCCATCGCTACCTGCCCAGGCGAGCGCCGCCATGCCGCGCTGGATGCTGCTGGTGGTTCCGGAAGACACTTCGGTCGCACCGGATCAAGCCGGCGAGTCCGGCACGGCTGATGCCGGTTAGCTCCCCCACACGCCGGCCTTCCGCGGTACGCTGGAGGTAGCGCCGCCCCGCACGTGGCGGCCTCCGGTGAAGCACCCATGGGTTCATACCGGCTGTTGGTGGCCCTGCTGCTGGGCAGTGCCCTGCTGCTGTCCGGCTGCGATCAAGACGGCCCGCGCGCCGCCGTGACCGCAACGGTAACGGCGACCGTGACGGCAACCACGCCACGCACGACGCCTACCGCTACTGCCTCTGCTATACCCGCTGTCACGCCTGCGCGCGCCGATCGCGGCCAGTTGCCGCGCTGGGAGCCGGCCGCCTGCCCCTTCAAACTGGCCGCCGGCCAGGAGGAGGGCCGCACCGTCTTCTGCGGCTACGTGGTGGCGCCCGAGCAGTACGGCCGCCCGGATGGCCCCGTGATCCGGCTGGCGGTGGCGCGCTTTCTGCCTGCCCGCCGCGGCGCCGGCCCCGAACCGGTGTTCTGGCTTGATGGCGGTCCCGGCGGCGAAAGCCTCAACGGCGTCGGCGAGATCCTCTCACCGCTGGTCGTCACCGCCATTGCTGGTGATCGGGAGCTGGTCGTCTTTGACCAGCGCGGCGTTGGATTGTCGCAACCCTCGCTGGCCTGCCCAGAGCTGGTGGATCTGAAGTACGCCTCGGCGCCGCGGCGGCTGACACGGGCGGAGGACGCCGCCAATATGCTGCGGACCGCCCTGGCCTGCCGCGACCGGCTGCGCGCCGCCGGCATCGACCTGGCCGCCTATACCAGCGCCAGCAACGCCGCCGATGTTAACGCCATCCGCTCCGCGCTGGGCTACGACCGGGTGAACCTGTTCGGCGTGTCCTATGGAACCCGGCTGGCGCTGACGGTGATGCGCGACTTCCCGGCGATGATCCGCGCTGTGGTGCTGGACTCGCCGGTTCCGGTGCAGGCCAACCTCTACACCGAGGTGTATGCCAGTGCTGACCGCTCCTTTAGCCTCCTGTTCCAGGGATGCGATGCTGCCGCTGCCTGTGACGCTGCCTATCCGGACCTGGAGAAGCGCTTTACGGCGCTGGTCCAGCAGCTCAACCGCCGGCCGCTCATGATCCCGTTCGCCGATAGCGACAGCGGGCGGAAGGTAGACTACCTCCTTACGGGCGATCGGCTGGTGTCAGCGCTGTTCCAGATGCTGTATCAGAGCACACTGATTCCGCGCATCCCCGGCATCATCGCCGCGTTGGAGACGGAGAACACCGGGCCGTTCCGGCGGGCGTACGGTGACCTGCTGTTCTTCGATGGCATCAGCCACGGGATGCACTATTCCGTGCAGTGCGCCGAGGAGGCGCGCTTTACCAGCGAGGCGGAG
>CAUJGQ010000183.1 GCA_963170165.1 Chloroflexota bacterium
CGCCGCCGCACGGTCACCATCCACCGACCGAACGGCACCACCACCGTCCTCGCCGGCAAGGACGCGCTCGACGGCGAGGACGTGCTCCCTGGCTTCCAGGTTTCGGTGGCGGCGCTGTTCGACTAGCGACGGGTGTAGGCAGCTGGGTGCCGCCCTTACACCCGCTCGATCACGGCTGCGATGCCCTGGCCACCGCCGATACACATCGTCTCCAGGGCGAACTGGGAGCCGCGCCGCTCCATCTCGTGCAGCATATCGGCCATGATGCGCACACCGGTAGCACCCACCGGGTGGCCGATGGAAATACCGGAGCCGTTGACGTTCATCCGGTCGAAGTCCTTCTCGGAGAAGCCCCACTCCCGGGTAACGGCCAGCACCTGGGCAGCGAAGGCCTCGTTCAGCTCAATCAGGTCCATATCGGCCAGGTTCTTACCGGCTCGCTCCAGCGCCTTCTTACTGGCAGGCACGGGGCCGATGCCCATATACGCCGGATGCACGCCCGCCGTTCCCCACGAGACCAGCTTGCCCATCGGCCGCAGGCCCAGCTCCTCCGCCTTCTGCGGTGTGGTGATGATGCAGGCAGCGGCGGCGTCATTCTCCCCGCTGGCGTTACCCGCCGTCACGGTGGACTCCGGGTCCTGACGCAGACGCACGGGGCGCAACGAGGCCAGCTTCTCCAGCGTGGTATCGGCGCGGGGATGCTCATCCCGGCCGAACAGCGTGCCCTCACCCTTCTTGGAGGGCACCGGCACGGAGACCGTGTGCCCCTCGAACTTGCCGGCGTCCCAGGCGGCGCAGGCGCGCTGGTGGGAGCGAAGGGCGTACTCGTCCTGCTCCTGGCGGGGAATGCCGTACTGCCGGCGCAGGTTCTCGGCAGTCTCCAGCATGCCGCCATCGACCGGGTAGCGGAAGGTGCCGGCGGTGACCCGGCCACGGTCCAGCCGGTCCATCAGGTTGATGTTGCCGCGGTTCGGTCCCCAGCGTACGGCCGTCGTGTAGAACTCGGCGCTACTCATACTCTCCACGCCACCGGCCAGCACCACATCGGCGACGCCGGTTTGCACCTCCATCGCCGCCAGGCAGATTGCCTGCAAGCCCGAGCCGCAGCGCCGGTCAAGCTGGAAGCCGGGCACCTCCACCGGCAGTCCGGCGTGCAGCACCGCCAGCCGGCCCATGGCGGGCGTCTCGCCATTGGGGTAGCAGTGGCCAAAGATGCTGTCCTCAATCACCGCCGGGTCCAGGCCGGTGCGCTGGAGGATCGCCTCGACCACCGTCGAAGCCAGTGTCTCCGGGTCCACATCACGCAGCGCCCCGCCGAACCGCCCCACCGGTGTCCGTACCGGGCTGCAAATCACCGCATCACGCATGATGGCTGCTCCCTCGTTCGTTCAGCACGGGCACCGTCGCCCGCAGCACATTCTACTGTCCCCCGCCCATGGCCGTGGGAATGCGGCATCCGGCTTTCGGCGGCTCCGCTCCTTGTTACCCGCCCGTCACGGCAGCGAGGAGACGATTCGCTGGTACAGCGCCGCCTGCTGGAAGTAATGCTTGAAGATGTAGTGCTCGTTGATGTCGTGCTGGCGGTTATTCTCGTTGGCGGCGGGCAGCCAGAACGAGGGCAGCCCCAGCACATCGGTGAACACGAATGCCGGGAGCGTACCTCCCAGCACCGGCATCGCTACCGGCTCTTCGCCATCCTGAGCCATGAGGCGCAGCAGCCAGTCGAACGCGGGGTGGTCCGGCGCGGTATAGCTGGCGGGCAGGTCGTCTCCGGTGCGCAGGCGAAAGCTGACACCTTCGACGCCGGCGGCATGGTCGCCCATTGCCCGCTCGATCAGGGCACGGATCGGGCCAGGTGGTGTGTCTGGCGTGAGCCGCACATCGACCCGGGCGTGCACCGAGCGCGGGATGATTGTGCGTGTGAGATCCTCGGAGGCGCCATCGCTCATCAGGTGGTTGATGTTCGTTGTGGGCCACAGGAACGGCTTCCACAGGGCCTGGTCCGCCCACTCAGCGAAGGTCATGGCCGCCTGGTGACGAAAGCGGTCGTGCCCCTCGGCGTAGGCGTGGACGCGCTCCTCCACATCGGCGATCAGACGAGCGAGCGGCAGCGCCGGGTTGGGGACGATGTTGCCGTAGTTGCCGGAGTGCAGCGAGGCAACGGCGCCGTTCTCCGCCACAATGTCCACGATCAGCAGGCCGCGCACTCCCAGCACCAGCGTCGGCCGGTTGCCCTGCTTTGGTCCGTCCGAGCCAACCAGGAGATCGGCGCGCAGGAGGTCGCGGTGCGCCTCGGCCACGGCCTGGAGATGCGGGCTGCCATGCTCCTCTTCGCCGTCCAGCAGCACCTTCACCGTCCAGCGCAGCGCGCCGGCCCGGGCGGCGTCTAGCGCGCCCAGGATGTTGGCGGTGTGCTGCCCTTTGTTGTCGGAGCCACCGCGCGCCACAACCAGCAGCCGGTCGAGCTCCACCTCTGGCACATCCTCGGGCCGTACCGGCGCGCCATCAAGGAAGTACGCAGGCGTGAAGGGGTCGCACGCGACATCCTCCCACACCCACCTTGCGACATCGCCGGTCGGCTGCACGTCGTAGTGGCCGTAGAGCAGCAGCACCGGCGCACCGGGCGGGCCGGGAATCTCGCCGTACAGATAGGCGGGACCGCTTCCGTCCGGCGGCAACAACCGTTGCAGCGCCAGCCCCTGCGTTGCCCACAGCGCCTGCACCTGCGCGGTCAAGTCCGGTGTCACCCGGCGGGATAGGGTCGGAATACGAATGTACCGGTCCAGCAGGGCGATGCGATCATGCTTCACGGGAGCCCTCCCCCATCCATTACGACGGCAGGAGAACACAGGCCATTGCCTGCCCCTACCATCGTCACGATATGATATCCGCCGCAGGAGTCCACGAGCGCGGACGTGGCGCATGTCCTAATCTCTGCAAGGCAACCGGCGCCGCCGCGCTTAAGTCGCCATGGCGGTGCTCCGACACTCAATGGGGAAGACCGCCGGCGGGCAGCGGGAGGAGTGGGTGAGCCGAGCGACAGGCAGCGGACCGGCCGCAGCCGAGCAAGGCATCCCGGTGGCGGCAGCAGGCATGGATGCACTCCGTGCATTCCTGGATGCACTGACGCAGCCTGCCCTGCTGCTCGATTGCGCCGGCGGCGGGCTGCTGCACATCAATGCACCCGCGCTCGCACTCTCTGGCTTGAGCGCCGCCGAGTTCCACAGCCTCACCCCCGGTTGGGACCCGTGTGGGGTGGCGCCCCAGGCGGTCTGCTGCCTGCCTGCACCCCATGGCGCCACGATCCCCGTTTATGCCGTCATCTCCGAGGTGCAGAGCGCCGGCGCTGCCGTCCGGCTGGCGCTGCTCCAGCCGGCGGCGCCGCATTCCCGTCCCCATCCCGCTCCCCAATCACTGCCGGCGCGCCGGAACAGACGCCGGTCCCGCCGGCCAAGCCGGCGCGCCGCGCGAATGCACGCCGTTGCCGAAGCGCTCAACCAGACGCACAGTCTGGAGGACGTGGCTGCCGTCCTGGTCGAGCAGGGAGCGGCGGCGTGCGGCGCAATCATGGGCGCGTTCTTCGTCGTGGAGCAGCAGCCACCGCGGCTGGTGATGCTGCGCTCTACGGGAATGGACGCATCGACGGTCGACCGCTTCCACCAGGTGCCGCTGGCGATCCACCGGCCCGGCACCGAGGCCGCGCGGACGGGGGTGCCGGTCTGGTTTGAGAATCACGCGGAGCTGGCCCGGCACTACCCAGAGATGGCGGCAGACACCTCCGGCGCCGGATTGCAGGCAGGCGCCGCGCTGCCGGTGCAGGTTGGTGACCAGGTGGCCGCCGTGCTCACGCTTGGCTTTGCCACATCGCGCGCCTTCAGCGCCGATGACCAAACGGAGTTGCTGACGTTGGTACGCCAGAGCTCGCTGGCCATCGAGCGGGTGCAACTGCTCCGCGCTGAGGAGGCGGCCCGCACCCACGCCGCCGACATCGTAGCCAGCACGACCGACGCCATCTTCGCCATCGACCGCTCCTGGCGGGTGAGCTACGCCAACCACCACGCAGCGCGGCTGATGAACACCACCCCGGAGCAGCTGCTCGGCAAGCGGCCCTGGCGTATGTTTGCCGGGCAGAACCCCGATCCGATCCGTCACCACTTTCTGGCGGCCATGGATGAGGGGAGGGCCGCCGCCTTTGAGGTCTACGCTGACTCGCTTGATCGGTGGCTGGATGTCCATGTCCGGCCATCTGCCGTTGGGGTGTATGTCTCCATGCGCGATGTCACCCAGCGGCGGCGGGCGGACGACGCGCTGCGGATGCAGGCCGCTGTGCTGACCGCCCAGAGCGAGGCCGCCATTGACGGCGTCTTGATCATCGACCGGCAGATGCGGATCTTCTCCCGCAATCAGCGCTGGTTCAGCCTGTGGAACCTGCCGGAAGACTTGCGCGCCAGAGACTCGGCGCAGGAACTGGTGAGCGCAGCGCTGGACAGCGTCGCCGAACCTGATGTCTTCCTGGCCTGGGTGGAACGGATGCGCGCCGACCCTGACCTCACCGTGCGCCAGGAACTCAACCTACGTGACGGCCGTATCTTCGACAGCTACACGGCGCCGGTACGCAGCCCGGACGGCGAGACGCTGGGTAGGGTGATCTATGTCCGCGATGTCACGGCCCCCCGCCGCGCCGAGGCCGCCCTCCGCGCCAGCGAGGAGCGCTATCGCGCGCAGTTCATGGGTTTCCCTGTGCCGGCCTTCGCTTGGCAGCAGCAGGCAGAGGACTTTGTCTTAGTCGCTTACAATCACGCCGCCGAGGCCGTCACGCATGGCCGGATCGAGGCCATGCTCGGCGGCCGCGCCGGCGACTTCTATGCGGATGCACCCGAGGTCGTTGCAGACCTGCGCTGCTGCGCGGCGGGCACGGCTGCGGGCCAGCGCTCGCGCTGGTATCGCTTCTACGACGGAGGGGAAGCCCGCTACCTCCACTTTACCTACACCCTCGTCCCCGACGGGCTGGTGATCGTCCATACCGAAGATGCCACTGACCGGCAGCAGGCGGAGTCGGCACTACGCGAGAGCGAGGAGCGCTTCCGCTCGCTAGTGCAGAACGTCTCCGATGTGATCGTCATCTTGGAGGAGTCCGGGCTGTTCCGGTATCAGAGCCCGGCAATGGAGCGGGTCTTAGGCTGGCAGCTCCAGGAGGTAGCCGGCACCGACCCGGCATTGTTGCTGCATCCCGATGACGTGCCACTGGCATCGGCGGCGCTGGCGCGCGTTGTCGAACAACCGGCCACCCCCGCCGGCGCGGCATTCCGCATCCGGCACAAAGACGGCTCGTGGCGGACCTTTGAGGCGATCTTCACCAACATGCTCGCCAATCCGGCGGTGGGCGGTCTGGTGGTGCACGCGCGCGATATTACCGAACGCCGCCAGGCCGAGCAGGCGCTTCGTAGGCAGGACGCCATCTACCACGCCGCAGGGGTGGCGGCAGCGCGCTTCCTGTCCTCGGCGGACTGGGAGCAGCACATCCCAGACGTGCTCGCCCGGCTCGGCGTCGCTGCCCAGGTCAGCCGGGTGTATCTGTTTGAGCAGCTCATTGCGGAGGATGGTCATGCCGTCTCCCGCCAGCGCTTCGAGTGGGCATCCCCTGGCGTGCCGGCAAAGATCGACAACCCTGCCCTCCAGACGCTCTCATTTGAGGCGTATGAAGCGGGCCACATCGCGGCCACACTGGCGACCGGCGCCGTCGTGCAAACGCACACGCGTGACCTGCCCGCGGTCTTTCGCCAGCTGCTTGACGCCCAATCCGTCCTATCAGCGCTGCTCGTGCCGGTGTTCGCCGGCGGGCAATACTGGGGGTTCCTCGGCTTCGACGAGTGCGCTGCCGAGCGGGAGTGGGCGGCGGCCGAAGTCGATGCGTTGCAGATGGCAGCGCGCACCCTGGGTGCGGCGGTGCAGCGCCGGCGCGAGCAGCAGGCGCTGGCGGTGAGCGAAGAGCGCTTCCGGTTGCTGGCCGAGAACGCCCGCGACACCATCTTCCGTCTGCGGCTTCGTCCTCTACTCCAGTGGGACTACATCGGCCCCTCGGTAGAGGGGATCACCGGCCACACCCCAGACGAGCTGTACCAGGACCCGCGGCTAGCACTGCGCGCCGTCCATCCCGAGGATGCCTACATCCTGCAAGGCGTGATCACCGAGCCAAAGCGATTTGATGGACCGGTGGAGCTGCGCTTCATCCATCGCAACGGCTCGACCTGCTGGCTGGAGATGCGCATCGTGCCGGTACTGGACCACGCCGGTCAGGTGGTCGCGGTCGAGGGCGTGGCCCGCGATATCTCCGAACGGCGGCGGGCAGAACAATCGCTGCGCGAGAGTGAGACGCGCTTCCGCTCCCTGATCCAGCACATATCCGACGTGATCACCGTCGTCGATGTCGATGGCCGCATCCGCTACCACAGCCCGTCCATCCAGCGGGTCCTAGGCTACGATCCGGATGCGCTCACCGGGCACGAGGCCCGTGAGATCGTGCATCCGGACGACCTACCGTCGCTACAGGCCTTCTTCCGCCGGGCGCTGGACAACCAGGCTGCGGGCAGCCCGCTGGAGCTGCGCATCCGGCACCACGACGGCGCCTGGCGGCATGTCGAGTCGTACGCCGTAGCGCTGCTAGATGAACCAGGGGTGCGCGGCATCGTGCTCACCTCGCGCGATGTCACTGAGCGCAAGCAGTTCGAGGAGCAGCTCACCCATCTCGCATTTCATGATGCCCTCACGGGTCTGCCCAACCGAGCCCTGTTCCTCAACCGGCTGGAGCACGCCCTTGCCCGCGCGGAGCGGCGCGAAGGGGCGGTGGCGGTGCTGTTCCTGGACCTGGACCGGTTCAAGGTGGTCAACGACAGCCTCGGCCATGCCGCCGGCGATGAGCTGCTGGCGACGGTGGCGCGGCGGCTGCGCGGCTGCCTGCGCCCCAGCGATACCCTCGCCCGGTTCGGCGGTGATGAGTTCACGGTCTTGCTGGAGCACATCAGCCGCCCGACCGACGCCGCCTCGGTTGCCGAGCGAATCATTGAAACGCTGTCGGCGCCCGTCTCCATCGCCGGGCACGAGGTGGTGGCCACGGCCAGCGTCGGCATCGTGCTCAACACGGATGGCCACCGCCACCCGGCCGATCTGCTGCGCGATGCCGACCTGGCGCTGTACCAGGCCAAGGGGGCCGGCCGCGCCCGGTACGTGCTCTTCGACGGCGCCGCCCACGAGCGGGCTGTCGAGCGACTGACGATGGAGGCCGATCTTCGCCGGGCGCTGGAGCGTGATGAGCTGGTGCTCCACTACCAGCCGGAGGTTGAGCTGTCCTCAGGCCGGATTGCCGGTATGGAGGCGCTGCTACGCTGGCAGCACCCAACCCGCGGGCTGATCCCGCCGGGGGAGTTCATTCCGCTGGCCGAGGAAACCGGGCTGATCATCCCCATTTCCGAATGGGTGCTGCAGACGGCTTGCCGCCAGGCCCGTTATTGGCAGGACGGCCGCCGCCGCGGCAGCCCGTCACTGCTGCTCAGTGTGAATCTCTCGCCCCAGCAGTTCCGCCATCCCAACCTGCTGGCCACCATCTCCCAGGCGCTGGAGGAGAGCAGGCTCGACCCATCTTGCCTGCGGCTGGAGATCACCGAAGGCGCGGTGGTTGATGGCGCCGAGGCCACCGTCGCCACCATGCTGGCGCTCAAGGGACTAGGGGTGCGGCTGGCGATTGATGACTTCGGCACCGGCTACTCGTCGCTCAGCTACCTCACGCGCTTCGCCGTCGATACGCTCAAGGTCGACCGCTCGTTTGTGCTGGGTGTGGCGCACGACCAGCGGACCTTCTCGGTCGTCAAAGCCGTGGCCGCGATTGCCCATGCGCTCGGGATGGATGTCACCGCTGAAGGTATCGAAACCGCCGAACAGCTCGCCAAGGTGCGTGGCGTCAAGTGCGATTGGGGGCAAGGGTTCTACTTCTTCCGGCCTATGCCCGCCGACCGGCTGACCGCCATCCTGCGCGGCGGCATGTGATGAGCCGGCGGGCTCACCCGCCAACGGCGGCCCCATCTGCCATCAGCGCCAGCAGCCGGTGGGTGAGATCCGTCACCGCCTCCGGGGATAACGGTTCCCCCGCCAGCAGCGCGCGAAGCATCTCCCGTGCCTGCGCAGTCAGCGCATCCCGGCGATCCATCAGCGCCGTGATCGCGCCGTCGAGCTGCGCCATCGCGGCAGGATCGCCGTCGCGGGCTGCAGTGGTGACGGCCCGGAGCACGGAGTGAGTCAACAGGCCAAGCGGGGCGGCACACTGCTTGAAAACCGCCGCCATGACCAGCGCCTCCGCCGAGCGGACGGCAGGCGGCGTGGCCTGTTCATCCAGCAACTCAGCGATCACCCGCCCGTCCAGCCCCGCATCGGGCACACCCACCAGGTGCAGGATCGTTGGCAACAGATCGGTGTGGTCGGTCCAGGCGGTCAGCGGACCGGGGCGGATACCGGGCCCCCGCGCTGCCAGCCACACCCGCTCCATCGACTCGCCCAGCGTGCCATGGTTCCATAGCGGCGCGCCGGTGCGGCCGATCACCGCCCGCCCACGGTCGCGGAATTGCACGTCCGGTTCGCCGTACACCGTCAGGCTGGGAGTGCGGGCCGGGTCAGCGTGCACCATGGTATGGGTGGCGCGCAGCGCCGCACCCCACGCGACCGCGGCCACTCCCGGCGCCTGGGCGGCGGCAGCAGCGGCTCCGGCGGTATCGTACCCCGGCAGCAAGTACAGGTTCGCGGCGGCGCCGCCCGCCAGCGCCAGTGCCTCCGGCGGCAGGCTGGCGTGCTGCTCCAGAAACGAGCCCAGCGCCACCGTCCGGCCGCCCGTTACGGACAGATAGTCGCCCTCGTCGGTGGTGAAGATGAACAGACTGTTGTCTGGTGTCACCCCAACCGCCGCCAGCCGGGCGAACAAGGCGGCAAAGGCGGCATCATAGCGGGAGATGACATCGTCGTAGCCACCGGGCGGCGCCGCACCGCGCAGGTTCTCCAAATAGGTGAACGTCACCGGGATGCCATGCTCGTGCATGAGTGCGGTCACCGTCAGCGGAAACTCCACTGCCCGTAGCGGCCAGCCCGGGAACGGCCCCACCTCCGGCCACAGCCAGGGGATATCGGGCGTGCCGAACTCGCGCGTGCCGTCCGCGCGGTAGATGGACACCCCCCGATAGGCGGGCGGGCGGCGCTCCTGCGGATTCGCCATCCGCGCCAGCCGCCGGACATCGGCGTCGGTCTGCAACACCAGCGGGCTCATCCCGACCGCGCCCATGTCGAAACCGGCCCGGTTGAACGCCGCCCACGGCGGCTCGCCCAGCCCAAACGGCAGGCCGCTGCCGAGCCGGGTTTCCCAGAAGGTGAACCCGCTCTCGCGCTCACCGCCGGCGAAGAAGCCGTTATCCAGCGCGCCGGAGCGATCCGCATACCGGCCACCGGCAATGGCGGCGAAGCCGGGGGCACTCCGGGTAGGCAGCACGGTGTGATGAGTGGTGCTGAGCGCACCGGGTTCCAGGAAGCTCCACAGCGCCGGCATCCGCCGGATATCGGCCAGTGCGGTGTTGTCGAAAGCGAACAGCAGCACCCGGGCGGGCGGCAGCGGCGGAGCCGGCGCAGCCCGTACCGGGGCACCAGCCAGCAACCCTACCAGGCACAGCACCGCCAGCGCGCCGCGCATCGCATCCCTCCCGTTCAGCGGCTATTCTAGGGGAACGGGATGCGTCCGGTTGCCCGCGGGCCGCGCGTAGACGGAGGACAGCATGACCAGCGCTTCTCCGACGTGCCCGCACTGCGGTATCGAGGTAGCCGGCGGCATGACCGTCTGCGCCTCCTGCGGGGCACGGCTGAACGGCGGCGACATCACCGCCGAGTACACGCCGCGCAGCCTGGCGCCGCCGACGGTGCGCATGGATCGCCCGCCGCGCGACGATCCGCCGCCTACCACCGCACCGCCCGCGGAGAGCGGCGAACCACCGCGCAGCGCCGTGCCACCCACCGTGCGCATGGATCTGGATCGCCGCGCCCCGCCCCCTCCGCCGGAACCACCGGCTGAGCATCCCCCTGCCCCGCAGGGTTCCGCGGCGATGCCGGCAGCAGCGGGCCTGCCAGGTCCCCGCCCGGGCGAGGGTCTTCCGCCTTCCGGCCCACCCGCGGCTTCGCGGCACGCGCCGCAGGAGCCGGGACCACCCGCGGAGCTGAGCACCACCGGGCACATGGCGAACCCGCCGCCGCCCCGCCCGCCGGCCGCCGCGCCCGGCCTGCGCCCGCTGGACGCACCACCGCCCGCCGCTGCGGCCGGCTCGTTCGCGCCGCCGGAAAGCAGCAACCGGTTTGCGCCACCGGCCGGCGCCATGCCCCCCGGCGGCGCGCCCGCTCCCCCGCCACCACCCCCCGGCCCGCTGCCGCGCCCGCCGCAGCAGGTGAAGGTCAGCGCCGTTCACCGGGAGCGCGGCGGCCGGGGCAAGCTGTGGGCCGCACTGGCCGTACTGGCCGTGCTGGCCGCCGCAGGGGCAGGCGCGTGGTACGTGCTACGCGGCGATGACGGTAACGGCGGGGTGGCCGGCGGCCAGGTGACCGCTACCGCCACCGCCTCACCCGTGGCCACCGAGACGGCCACACCGGCGCCATCTGCCACCGGCAGCCCCACCGCCACACCAGGCCCCACCGCGACGCCCACTCCCCGGCGAGAGAACGGCCTCGATATCATCGACGAGGTGTGGACCGGGCGGGTGGTGGAGGCCGGTGGGCTGCGGATTCGCAGCGCCCCCCGCGTCCAGACCGGCAACGTCGTCGGCTCGGTGCCGCAGGGCGCGGAAGTCAGCGTCCAGGGCCGGGTGCTCAATGGCGGCGAGGCCGAGCCAGGTAAAGGCACCGTCTGGCTGATCGTCGGGCCCAGCCAGTACATCTACGGTGCGCCGGGCTACGTGGAGCGCCTCCGCTGACGGCGCCCCACCGGCCGCCACGCCCTGCCGGCTCCTGCCGCAGCGAGAACGCCGGCGCCGCTCTCGCTGCGGCAGGCTCAACGCAGTCCCGGTGCGGACGCAGGCAGCGGGCGGCGCCAGAGTCTAGGCGCGAGCCAGCCGGAGCAGCGGCCGCGCCAGCTGCCGCAAGCGGCCGCCGGCCGGGCGCGGGGCAACCGTGGTAGCCACCGTCTCCGCTGCGGTCAACTCCTCCAACTCCTTGAGGCGGTCAGCATTGGGGTACACGGCCACGCGCATGTATTCGCGCTCCGCTTCGTAGGCCATTTCAATCATCAGTCCGGTGACCATGGTTCGCTCCTCCCGACGGCGTGCATGTCCCCACGCGCCGCCCGCCTGCAACCGTTCTTGTGAAAATGTTCTCTTTCACTATGATACGCGCCCATGGGGGCACCAGCGTCACCGCCAGATGAACATCGCGTTACCGTTCAAAGGATCGGTTGCGCTGCCGCTTCCGGTGCGGTAGGACGTGCTGCATCCCATCCCCTAGCTCGCGCTCCGGTGATCTCCCTAAGGCGAATTCCACCGGCGTTTCGGCCCCGCTCCCGATATAGCCGGACCGTCCGCGGACGCATGATCGTGACAGTGGGAGCGGGTCACGCGGGGAACAGGAGCACAGCCGGTGGGACTGCAGATCAACACCAACGTGATGGCGCTGAACGCGCAGCACAATCTGGGCGTGACCTCCACCAGGATGGCGAAGACGCTGGAGAAACTATCCAGCGGCCTGCGTATCAACCGCGCCGCTGATGACGCCGCCGGTCTGGCCGTCTCCGAGAAGCTGCGCAGCCAGATTCGCGGGTTGTCACAGGCCTCCCGCAACGCTCAGGACGGTATCTCGCTGATTCAAACGGCGGAAGGCGCGCTGAACGAATCGCACTCCATCTTGCAGCGGCTCCGTGAGCTTTCTGTCCAGGCCGGCACGGCCACCCTCCAGGGTGGTGACCGGGTAGCACTACAGGCCGAAGTCAACCAACTCGTCTCGGAGCTGGACCGCATCTCCGCGACGACTGACTTCAATGGCGCCAAGCTGCTCAACGGCACGCTGGGCGGCGTGACCACCAACCTCACCGGCGCGACGGACCTCGTGGCCGGCAACGGCATCATGGCCGTGCGCGCCACCACCGCCCAATCCGGCGGCACCTATCAGCTGGCGGTTGCCAACGGCGCGGGCAGTACCAAGCTCGTAACCCTGACTAACACCACCAACGGCGAGTCGCAGACACTCAACATCACCCCGCCTGCCACCGGCACGCGCACGCTGACGTTCAGCCAGTTAGGCATCGATATCGATATCGCCAGCAACCTCACCAATTTCGCGGCCGGCGCCACCAACCAGTTCGCGACCGTCTCCGGTGGCGGCTCGACAACGCTGCTGATCGGCGCGGGCTTCGGCGCGACGATTGACCCAAACGAGCTGCTGAGTATCTCCATCGGCAACATGAACGCCGCCACCCTGTTCGGCAGCCCGATCGATGTCACCACGGCTTCGGCCGCCCAGACCTCGATCAACCGCATCGACACGGCGATCACGCTGGTATCCAACACGCGCGCCACGCTCGGCGCGCTGCAGAACCGGTTGGAGCATACCATCAGTTCTCTGTCGGTCACCGTGGAGAACCTGACCGCATCCGAGAGCCGCATCCGCGACACAGACGTGGCCGAGGAGACATCGAAGATGGTCTCGATGCAGATTCTCAGCCAGTCCGGCGTGTCGGTGCTGGCGCAGGCCAACCAGGCGCCGCAGTCGGTGCTGGCGCTGCTCAAGGGCGGGTAGTTCGGCCCGTTACCGGCGGATGAGGAGCACGGCTGCGCCTGCGCGTGGCCCCAGTTGCGGAGGAGAGTACCCCGTGGTTGCTGTCTTGGACCCCGTCATCACCCTGGAGATCATCGGCGGGCTTGCCGGGCTGGAGAACTACCAATCGTTCCACATGCACGCTACGCCGGACGATCTGGTGTGCTGGCTGGAGGCGGTCGATGCGCCGGAGATCGTCATCCCCTGCGCCGATGCGCTGGCCGCCATCCCTGAGTATCACATCGAGATCGATGACGCGGCCGTGGCGGCGCTAGAACTGACCAGCCCGCACGAGGTGACGGTGCTGCTCGTGATTCAGAACTGGGCTGAGCCGTCGGAGATGGCCCTCAGCCTCTCCGGCCCGATCGTCGTCAATCGGCGCACCGGCCACGCCATCCAGCTGGTGGTGCCCGGCGCCGGCCGGCGGGCATTGAGCTAACGCAACCGGGCGCCGCGGGTACCAGCATGCAACGGCGGGGCGAGATCGTAGCCGTGCCGGCGGGTCGCTCGCTCGTGTGGGGCGACTGATCGAGAGGGGGTCAGGCGCGCGGGATGTGGTGTGCCGCGCGCCGGGGAAGGAACCGTGTTCCTGGTGTGGTAGCCGAAACGGCCGCGCGGACGGAGTGGTGTCCCCCGCGCGGCCGTTTCGCGCCTTCACGGCTCAGCCGCGCACGGCCCGCGCGCCTGGAGGGGGACATGCTCCGGCTGCTCGCCGGCCGGTAAGCAGAACCAGCCGGCGGTGAGCGGCCCGCGACAACGTCATCTGCACACTCCACCACCGCCCGTGGCCGCCCGAGGGTGCGATGGGTCAGCGGCCGGAGGCCATCCCTACCGGCGTTGCAGCGGGCCGTTCAGCGTGCCGGTGGTGTGGTTGAGAATGGCGGTGGTGATACCGGCGCCCGCCATCATCCCGTAGCCGAAGGCCAGGCCATAGATAATCGGGAGGATGTAGCCCTCGACATCCTCGTCGCCGGCGCCCTGCTGGGCCTCGATACGCTCACTCATCGGTGTGCCTCCTTCTCCGCGGCGTGCCAGCCGCGGTGCTGGTTGCACCCTAGCAGTAGCGCCCGTGCCCGTCTGTGCTTGCAGTCACATCCGTGCAGTTGCGTACCACACGATACCAATACGAGTAGGTATCATCGGTCGGGAGAGCGCCGAGACCTCCGCCGGTTAGCCGATGCGCTCAACGAAGACGTCCATCACGCCGCCGCAAATCTTGTCATCGCCGTCCAGGGGGTTGGTGAGGTCGACCTGCACCACCTCACTGCAGCCGGTCTGCAAGATCTCCAGCGCTTTCAGCCGCACCTCGCCCTCGCCGCAGCCGCCGCCGATGGTGCCAGCGATAGAGCCGTCCGCGCGTACCACCATCTTGGCGCCGGGCTTGCGCGGCGTGGAGCCGCGGGTGCGGGCAACCGTCGCCAGCGCCACTGGCTCGCCGGACTCAAGCGCCCGCTTGATGATGCTGTACACATCGCTGCTCATCGTTGCGCCCTCCCCAATGGGCCATCTCCCTCCAGTGTACCGGCCCGGTCGCAGCTGCGGCGCGCTCACTCCAGCAACTGGGTGTCGCCCGGGGTGGCGATGGAGATGTGGGCCATGTGGCTGTGCTCGGTGGCAGCGTGGATGTGGGGCTCGCCGGCGGGGATGACGATGATGGCGCCGGGGCCGGCGGTGTGCTGCTCCTGTTCGGTGCTGAACACGCCCTCACCCTCGGTGACGAGCAGCACCTGTTCGAAGCTATGCGTGTGCAGTCGCGTGCGCGCGCCGGGGGCGAACCGTACCAGATTCAGGCGCATCTGCTCGCTCTCGTCGCCGACCAGCGCCTGCGACCGGACATCGCCCAGGAAGATCGGCCGGTTGGCCGGCTGCAAGCTACCCTCACTGATCTGCACGATGCGCATACTGACCCCTCCTGCTCCGCGGTTGCAGGCGTAGTGTAGCCGGTCAGCCGCCCGCGCTCGCGCCACCACGGGAGCGCGACGGTGCGAAGATCACGAGCAGCGTGATGCCCTCGGGGTAATCGTGGAAGTGGTGGGGCACGTGTCTACCGACGAAGATGGTGTCCCCCGGCCGGACGTCGCGCGCCGCACCATCGATGGTGATCCGGCCGGAGCCGGAGAGCACGTAGTAGACCTCATCCTGCAGGTGTGGCTGCTGCCGGTCCGGCTCGCCTGCCGCCAGATGATAGACGCCACCACTGAGTGTGCCCGCGTCGAGAAACTCGTGATAACTCTGCCCGGTGGCGCCCAGCGCCGCCAGCACATCATGCAGCGGATACACTGCGCCCATCGCCGCCCCTCTCCGTCCTGGCGCCCGCCGCCGCGATGCGCCCAGCATACGCGCGGCGCTGGACCGTCACCACCTCCGGCGCGGCGTGCCGCAGCCCGCGCGCCGGCCCCGGCCGGTCTGCTAGGCTGGGGGGCAGCCGCCGCCTTGGGAGCCCGCGCTATGCATCGCGTGTTTGCCGACCCACCACCGCTGCAGGATGCCGGGCAGCCATTTGTCGCGCTCCGCGCCTTCATCGCCGGGCTCGGCTTCACGGAGTTGCACGCCGGTGGCTCGTTCCTGTACCTGTGGCGCGTGCCCGGCGGGCGGGTGCGGCAGGTGGCCACGCTGTGGGAAGGGCCGGGGACCGCCACCTTCTTCCTGTATCCAGATGCGCTGGGGCGCGGGCCCGGGGCCGCCATGACCTTCTACCGGGCACTGGAGGAGGCGGGTATCGCCGTCGGCTCCACCATGGGACCGTCGATCCGCCTGAACCTGGCAAGTGGCGGCCAGATGCAGCCCTTCTGCGCGGCGCTGGCGGCGCTGGTCTCCGGCGCCCCGCCCATCCCATGACCGCCGGCCCTCTCATCTGCCCCGTGTGCGCCGCGCCGCTGGCCGGGACCACAACCGCCCTGTGCTGCCCGGCGGGCCACCACTTTGATCGGGCGCGGGAGGGCTATGTCAACTTGCTGCCCGCCCGCGGCCGTCGTGCCGTGGACCGGGGCGATACCGCCGCCATGCTCCGTGCCCGCCGGACCTTCCTGGAGGCCGGGTACTACCTGCCCCTGCTCGCTGCGCTGTATGACGATATCGCCTCCTTGTTGCCCCCGGCTTCCCCTCTCGCCCGCCCGATGGACGAGGGGAGTAAGGCGGAGGCACTCCCCCTTCATCCTTCCGAATCCATGCTCGACGCCGGCTGCGGCGAGGGCTGGTATCTGGCATCACTGGGCGCGCGGCTGGCGGCGGCGGGCCGGCCGGTGCAGCTGATCGGCACGGACATCAGCCGCGACGCCGCCCGTCTGACGGCGCGCCGCTACCCCGAGATCCTGACCCTGGTAGCGGATACCGCGCGCCGGTTGCCACTGGCAGATGGCGCCGCACGTATCGTGCTCAATGTCTTCGCCCCGCGCAACCCGGCGGAGTTCGCCCGCGTGCTGGCACCCGGCGGGCTGCTGCTGACCGTCATTCCGGCGCCGGAGCACCTGCGCGAACTACGCGCCGTCGCACCCCTGCTCGCCATCGAGCCGGACAAGGAGAGCGAGCTGATCGCCCGGCTGACCGCCGCGGGGCGCCTGTATCCGGCCGGGCGCACACCGGTGGCCTATGCCATGCGGCTGCCGCCGGCGGCGGTGCAGGCGCTGGTGATGATGTCACCCGCGGCCCACCACCTGGATGACGCGGACCTGCAGTTGGTGGCCGAGCTGCCGGCGATGACCATCACGGCGTCGTTCGTGGTGCTGCGCTTCATCCGGCGGTAGCTACATCAGGGCGGCAGCCAGATCGTCGATCAGGTCGTCCGGGTGTTCCAGGCCGATGGAGATCCGCAGCAAGTTGGCGGGCGAGCGGGTGTCGGGACCTTCAATGGAGGCGCGATGCTCGATCAGGCTCTCGGCGCCGCCCAGGCTGGTGGCGCGGGTGAACAGGCGCAGCCGCCCGGCCATCGCCATCGCTTCCCGCTCGCCGCCGCGCACCTGCACAGACAGCATTCCGCCGAACAGCCGCATCTGCCGCCGGGCGATGGCGTGACCGGGGTGGCTCTCCAGGCCGGGATAGTGCACCGCCTCCACATTGGGATGCCCCTCCAGGAAGGTGGCCACCTGCATCGCGCTGTCGGTCTGGGCGCGCAACCTTGCCGGCAACGATCGCACGCCTCGCAGCACCAGCCAGCAATCGAAAGGGGACGCGACGGCGCCGCCCGTGCTCTGGATCATCTGCACCCGCTCCATCAGCCCGCCGGCTTCCCGGGCGATCACGGCGCCACCGAGCACGTCGGAGTTGCCGTTCAGGTACTTGGTGGTCGAGTGCATGACCAGGTCCGCGCCCAGCTCGAACGGGCGCTGTGCCACCGGTGAACACCAGGTATTGTCCACCGCCAGCAGCACCCCCGCCGTCCGGGCGATCTGCGCTACCCGCGCCAGGTCAGTAATCTTCAGCAGCGGGTTGGAAGGCGTCTCGGACCAGATCAGCTTGGTGGCCGGCCGCAACGCCGCGTCAATCTGGGCGGTATCGGTCATGTCGACAAAGGTGGTCGCCAGCCCCCAGGGCGCAAACACCTCCTGCAACAGCCGGATGGTGCCAAAGTAGGCGTCCAGCGGCGCGATCACATGATCGCCGGGAGCCAGGGCCTGGAAGATCGCCGCCGTGGCCGCCGAGCCGGAGGCAAACGCCGCTGCTGCTGCGCCACCTTCGAGCTGCGCCAGGCACGTTTCCAGCGCCGTACGGTTGGGGTTACCGCTGCGCGCATAGCTGTAGCCGTGCGGGAATGAGCCGTCCGGGTCGCGCTCGAAGGTGGTGGAGAGATGAATGGGCAACGTGACGGCGCCCGTCGCCGCATCAACGGCCCGCCCGGCGTGCACCGCCCGTGTCTCCAGCCGCATCCGCTCGCCATCCGCCATGCCACCCACCATCCTTATCCTCGATGGCGGAATGATAGCAAACCTCTTCCCCCGCTTCGGCAGACGCACAACAAGGGCCGGCGTGCGCTGCCCGAAGGCGACAGCGGACGCCACCGAAGCATACACTCCAGCCTCAAGGCGCCACAGCGCATCACCAGCGGCGGGCCACACGGTATCATGCCCGCAGCATCGCGTGGGGCGGGATGCGGGTCGCGGATGAACACCTTCGGACAAGGCAGCGCACTGGGACGGTATGTGCTGGGGCCGGCGCTGGGTGCGGGCGGCTTCGCCACGGTGTACCGCGCCTGGGACCCCACCTTGGAGCGGGAAGTCGCACTCAAAGTGCTGCACCCGCACATGAGCCGCGACCCCCAGGTACGCGAGCGCTTCCTTCGCGAGGGGCGGGCACTGGCACGCGTGCGCCATCCCGGCATCGTCACCGTGTACGAGGCAGGTGAGGCAGGTGAGACGGCATTTCTCGCCACCGATTTGATTGAGGGACGCTCGCTGTCCGACCTGCTGGCGGAACGCGGTCCGTTCTCGGCGGTGGCTGCGGCCACGCTGGCGGTGCAGATCGGCGCGGCGCTCGATGCCGTCCACGCCCGTGGGCTGGTACACCGCGATGTCAAACCCGCCAACATCATGATTGAGACGGCCACCGGTCGTGCCATCCTGCTGGATTTGGGGATCGCACGCGATGCAGCGCACGTCTCCATGACTGGCGCCGCGCTGGTGGGGACGCCGGCGTACATGGCGCCAGAACAGGTGCAGGCTGCCGGCGAGGTATCGCCGCGGACCGACGTCTATCAATTGGGCGCAACACTGTACGCCGTCCTCACCGGCCACCCGCCATTTGAAGGCGATACCATCCAGGTGCTCACCGCCGTCATGCGGCTGCCACCGCCGGACCTGATGGCGCGCCGCCCGGATGTGCCGGTGATGGTCGCCGGGGTGCTGGCGCAAGCGATGGCAAAAGACCCGGCGTTGCGCCCGCCCTCACCGGGAGAGCTGGCCCGGCGGCTGAGCATGGCCGGCACACCCCCCGCTCACCCCGTCAGCCTTGCCAGGGGGGCCGGCCCGGTGGCGCTGCCACAGCCGTATGGAGGAACGCCATCTTTCACCGGGCCGGCGCCGGCTCCGGTCACGGGCGCATGGCCATATGCCTCGCTCGGCCGGCGGGCCGCAGCCGCGGTGGTGGACTACGTGCTCGGTGCGTGGGTGTTCGGCCTGATCGCGGCGTTGCTGCTGGGTGAGATCGCCATCAGCCTCGGCCTGGCGCCGCCGGAGGATACCGCAGAAGCGGCCGGCGACGCGGCGACAGTGATCTTCCTCGGCGGGCACCTGCTGTTTCTGCTGGTGTACGACGTGCTCTTCGAAGCGTGGCTGACGAAGGCGACACCCGGCCGGCTGATGCTGGGGGTGCGGGTGCGCGATCAGCACGGCGGCCCGTCATCCGCCCAGCAGGTGCTGGGGCGGGAGCTGATGCGCCTGCTGTCCACGGTGCTGCTGTTCCTGGGGTTTCTCGGGGCGCTGGGCAATCCCCGCCGCCAAACCATGCACGACAGCGCCGCGCATACGGTGGTGTTGCGCAAGCCGCCGGTGCTCTATGCCCCGCCGATGCGGCCAATGTAACGTGCCGCCGAGCGCTCGACCGCCGCCAGCCCGTCCGCCATTACCACGCGACCGCTCCAGGCGCCGTACAGCCGCTCGCAGCGATAGCCGCGCATCGCCGCCACGATCCGTTCGATCTCCGCGGCGGACAGCGGAATGAGGTTGGGGTAGCTGTACATGAAGCTGACGTAACGGCGATCCATCACCACCTGGATGGTATCGCCGCACAGCACCGCGCCGCGGCCATCTGCCCCGTCGGGCCAGTGCAACACCGCCGCGCCGGCAAAGTGCCCGCCCAGCCGCACCAGCGTCAGCCCAGAACCGGGAACGGGACCGGCCGTTTCGCCCTCCCACAACACCACACGGGGATCGGGGCGCATCACCCACTGCCGGTCTGCGGCATGCATGAACACCGGCGCATCGCCAAAGGCAGCGCTCCACTCGATGCAGGCGCCGTAGAAGTGGGGATGGG
>CAUJGQ010000184.1 GCA_963170165.1 Chloroflexota bacterium
CGCTCGACCTCGTCCGGGCGGATGCCGGCGTGTACGTGGCACTCGCCCATCCAGATACGCATGTTCTTGCGGCCGGTGCGGTCTTTGAGCCACGAGCCCAAGAACATATCCGGCAGGAACAGGATCTCCTGGTCCGCGGGGATGGACTGGATCACCTGGACAGCATTGCCGCTGGTGACGCAGTAGTTGCTCTCGGCCTTGATGTCCGCCGTGGTGTTGACGTACGAGACGACCACCGCGCCGGGGTGCTCCGCCTTCCAGGCGAGCAGCTGATCGAGCGTGATGCTGTCCGCCAGCGAGCAGCCGGCGGTCGCATCGGGAATCAGCACCGTGCGCGACGGGTTGAGGATCTTGGCCGTCTCCGCCATAAAGTACACGCCGCACATCACGATCACGGGCTTGTCGGTGCGCGTCGCCTCGATGGCCAGGCCGAGCGAGTCGCCGACGTAATCGGCGATGTCCTGGATCTCCGGCACCTGGTAGTTGTGGGCCAGGATCACCGCGTTGCGCCGGCGCGCCAGCTCGCGCACCTCGGCATGCAGCGCCGGGATGTCCTGCGCCGGGGTGAGGGCGTTGTTGAGGATCGTCAGGGCGGTCATTCGCGCACCTCCAGGGAGAAGTCGAGCGCGCCCGCCGAGTGGGTGAGCGCGCCCAGCGAGATGTAGTCCACGCCCGTGCGGGCCACCTCGGCGAGATTGGCGAGGGTGATACCGCCGCTCGCCTCCAACCGCGCCCGGCCCGCCGTCCGCGCCACGGCGGCGCGCAGCCCGGCGGTATCGAAGTTATCCAGCAGGATCAGCCCTGCCCCGGCGGCCAGCGCCTCATCGAGCTCGGTGAGGTCCATCACCTCGACCTCGACGATCTGGGCGGGGCCGGCGCGGTGGAGGGCGGCGCGGACGGCGGTGGTGATGCCCCCGGCGGCGCGGATGTGGTTCTCCTTAATAAGGAAGGCGTCATCCAGCCCGGTGCGGTGGTTGTGGCAGCCACCGACGCGGACGGCGTACTTCTCCAGCACCCGCATCCCCGGCGTGGTCTTGCGCGTATCGAGCACACAGGCGCGGGTGCCGCTCACCTCCTCGGCGGCGCGGCGGGCCATGGTGGCCACCGCAGACAGCCGCTGCAGGAAATTGAGCGCCGTGCGTTCGCCAGAGAGGACGGCGTGTGCCGGCCCGGTGATGCGCGCCACCGGCCGCCGCTCCCCCCACGCGCCTTCCGCCACCAGCCGTTCCACCCGCACCCGGCTATCGAGCGTGGCAAACACCCGCTCCACCACCGGCAGCCCGCACACGACCCCGGCCTGCTTTTGCAGCAGCTCGGCGGTGGCGGTGGCCTCGGGGGAGACCGTCGCCTCGGTGGTGATGTCGCCCCGGCCGATATCCTCGGCCAGCGCCAGCCGGATGATGGCCTCCACCTCCGGCGTGTGCGGCAGCACCGGCGGCCGGCCGTCGTGCTCATGCTCTCCCAGGACACGGGTCCATTGGTCGGTGGTGATCATGGGTACTCCTCAATCAGCGTGTCAGCCGGTCAGCGGGCGCTGAGCGCGGCAGGCTCGCCCTCCGGATGCGGGATGCCGGATACCGGATGCCCGCCGGTGACGGGCTCCAACGCCGGCGGCGCGCCCTTGCGCCAGTGAATGCGTCCCCGCCAGGCGGGGCTGGTCTCCGGGAAGTCCGCGCGGTAGTGCGCTCCCCGGCTTTCCACGCGCAACAGCGCAGCCTGCGCCACCAGCCGCGGCAGCCACGCCGGGCCGCCCGCGTCCAGCGCCGCCAGCAGCGTCTGCAGTCCCTCCGCCGTGCGCTCCACGGAGCAGTAGCGGTCCATCAGGGCGGGGACATCTCCCGCGCCTGCCTGCGGCAGCGGGAGTTGGGGGCCGAGGGAAAGGTCTCCCCCTCCCAGCTCTTCCACTTCCCACACGGCGCGGGCAGCGGTGGTATCGGAGAGGGCAGCCACGGCGGCGCGGGCGCCGAACACGAGGCATTCCAGCAGCGAGTTGCTGGCCAGGCGGTTGGCGCCCTGGGCGCCGGTGCAGGTGACTTCACCGGCGGCGTACAGGCCGGGGACATCCGTGCGGCCTTCTACATCGGTGCGCACGCCGCCCATGCAGTAATGCGCCGCCGGGGCGATGGGCAGCAGGTCCGCCGCCAGGTCAAGCCCCCACTCCGCCAGTTGCGCGGCGATCGTGGCAAAGCGGGCACGGATGCGCTCCGCGTCGAGATGGCGGAGGGAGAGGAACACCGGCCCCTGCTGCCGGCGGTAGCGATGGATGGCGCGCGCCACCACATCGCGCGGCAGCAGCGGGTCGCACACCGGCTCACCGGCAGCGTTCACCACCCACGCCCCCTCACCCCGCAGCGCCTCGGACAGCAGGAAGGCGGGGTGACCGGGTAGGTCCAGCGCTGTTGGGTGAAACTGGACAAACTCCAGGTCGGCCAGCGACGCCCCCGCCTCCCAGGCCAGCGCCAATCCCTGGCCGGTGTTCTCCGGCGCGTTCGTCGTCCGCCCCCACAGCGCCCCATAGCCGCCCGTGGCCAGCACCACCGCCCGCCCCACAAACCGCCGGTCACCGGAGGTGAGCCCCGTGATCCGGCCGCCGGCCACGGGCAGCCGCGAGGTCTCCCCAGCCCCCCGCTGCTGCGGGGCGGGCGAGGAAGCCGGTGCGCTTCCCTGTGCCCTCGTGTCCCACAGCAGTCCCCCAGCCGGGGCGCCGGTATGGATGGTGATCAGTGGGTGGGCAAGGGCGCGCTCCAGCAGAGCGGAGGTCAGCATCTGGCCGGTGGCGCCACCGGCATGGAGGATGCGGCGGCGGGCGTGGCCGGCCTCCAACCCCAGCTCGGGGCCGGCCGGGCCCGTGTCAAAGGGCACACCTTCGTGCAGCAGGGCGCGCATGATGCGGCTGCCCTCCTCCACGAGCACTTCCACCGCCTCGGCATCATTCAGCCCGGCGCCGACGGCGAAGGTGTCCTGGGCGTGCAGCTCGGGCGTGTCATCCTCACCGACGGCAGCAGCGACACCGCCCTGTGCCCGCGGCGAGGAGCCGGCCAGCGGCGCCCCAGCGGTGAGCAGGTGGACACGCGCTCCCCGCTCGGCGGCGGCCAGCGCGGCGGCCAGCCCCGCCACCCCGGAGCCCGCGACTATCAGGTCACCCGCATACGTGCGGCTCATACGGTGCTCCCGTTGTCCGGCAGCCGGCGGTCATGGCCGGCCGTCATTGCGCTACCGAACGTAGCCCTGCTTCCTGCCGCTCTGCGGCGCCGTCCGGTCCCCGGTCTCCGGCTGCCGGTTGCCGGGTACCGCCTGCACCCTCCCACGGCAGCTCGCGCCCCCAGGTGCCGCGCAACGGACCGCAGAAGCGGTACAGGTCGCCGGGGCGGCCCACCCGCCCGGTGCCGGCCCGCTGGCCCACGGGCACCAGCGCCCCGGAGGCGAACAACGCGGCGAAGGCTTTCTTGAAGTTGCCGGTGTTCAGCCGCTGCAGCGACGGGTCGAGAATGGCCGCGTAGATAGCGCGCAGCTCTGGCAGGGTGAAGCGCTCGGGCAGTAGCTGGAAAGCGATCCACGAGTAGCGAACTTTGCTTTGGATGCGGCCTGCGGCGGCGCGCAACATGGAGGCATGGTCAAAGGCGAGCGATTCGGCCAGCGCCCGCCGCACCGGCATCCACTGAATCTCGGCGATACCGCCGCCAGGGACAAGCGTCAGGTCGTCGGAGCGCACCAGGCCGGCATGAGCCACCGATACCACACGGCCGCGGCTGTCGCGCCCCGGCGCGCCAAAGGTGCCGAGCTGCTCCAGGTACCAGCTACCGGCGTCCAGCCCTGCCTTGGTGCGCAGCGCCCGCCGCGCCGCCGCGTCGAACGTTTCTTCGTCGCGCACCAAGACGCCCGGTAGCGACCACCGGCCCTGGAAGGCCGCCTCCTCACGCCGGACCAGGAGCACCTGCCAGGCATCTTCGACGCGGGCGGCGGGGCGCACGGTGAACAGCGCCACATCTACCGCCACCACGGCGTTGAGCTGCAATCCTGCGGTCACTAGCGTCTCCATGCCCCCAATCTACTCTGTCTGATTCAAATAGACAAGAGTCGATTTGAGGAGCAATCCGCCAGAGGCGATGGAGTGACAGGCAGGATAACGCGAGCCGGTTCCCTGGGATCACGCCCCCGCGCGCTGCGCCGTGCACGACGGGTGGGGGACGGGGCCCCCCCCCGCGCGCACC
>CAUJGQ010000185.1 GCA_963170165.1 Chloroflexota bacterium
CTCGTGATATTGCACCACGAGGGCTACCGATGAAGTTTGAGGACATCAAAACGGTGGGCGTGCTCGGTGGCGGCGTCATGGGCGGCGGTATCGCCCAGATGTGCGCTGTGGCCGGCTACCCCACCATCGTGCGTGACATCAGCGACGAGGCGATTGAGGCCACCCGCCAGGCCGTGTTCGAGGGCAAGTGGAGCCTCAAGCGCGCCGTCGAGCGCGGCAAGCTCGGCTACGATGACGCCGCCGCCGCCATCGCCCGCATCACCCTTACCCAGAAGCTTGAAGACCTGAAGGATTGCGACATCATCATCGAGGCCATCCCCGAGCGGCTGGACCTCAAGCAGCAGGTGTTCAAAGAACTGGACAGCGCCGTCAAGCCCGAGGCGATCTTCGCCTCCAACACCTCCGGCTTCGTCATCCAGGAGATCGCCCGCGACGTCTCCGCCGAGCGCAAGACGCGCTTCCTGGGCATGCACTTCTCCAACCCTGTTCCCGCCATGCGCATGTGCGAGGTGATCTACACGCCCGAGTCCACCGAGGAGAACATCGACGCCGTCCGCCGCCTGGGTGAGGCCGGCGGCAAGGCCGTCTCCATGGTGAAGGACACGCCGGGCACCTACGGCTTCCTGCTCAATCGCATCTTCGGCGCAGCCCGGCGCGAGGCCGTGGCCATCGTCGAGGCCGGCATTGCCACCAAAGAGGACATCGATAAGGCGATGATCACCGGCCGCAACTGGCCCGCCGGCTTCTTCGGCTCCCGCGGCGGTATCGGCCGGGAGTGGTAGCCGGAGCGGAATCAGCCAGCCGGCGGGCGCGTCTCCAGCTCCGTTACCTTGACGCTCTCGCCGGCCGCCTGCCTCACTCCCAGCGAAGCGCAGCGATGCTCTACATGTTCTTCGGCCATCCCGGGGCGGGGAAGACGACGCTGGCGCGGCGGTTTGGCGAGCTGCACGGCGTTGCCGCCATCGACACCGATATGTTCATGACGGTGGAGGAGCGGGCCGCCGTGCTTGCCGGGCGCTACACCGCCGCCATGCGCCTGGCCAACATCCGGCGCTACAGCGAGCACGTCCGCGCCCGTGTGCTGGCGGGCCGCCATGTGGCCCTGGCAGACGGCTTGCCCAACGACGAGGCGCGGCGCTTCCTGGCAGACCAGTTCCCGCCAGGGACGGTGCAGTTCGTGCTGGTCCAAACCGCGCGCGACGTATGGCAGCAGCGCCTCGCCCGGCGGCAGGACAACCCCGTCGCTATCGACATCGCCGGGGCCGAAGCCTACATCCGCGATACCTGGGAGCCCCCAGCCCCCTGGCTCGGTCACCGTGCGATTGAGAACGGCGACGACCCCACCGCCGTTGACGCCGCCCTGCGCGCGCTCGTACCGGAAGCAGGGAGCAGGGAGTAGGGACGGAGCGGTCCTCTTTCCCGCTCCAGCGGGGCATCGCTCCGTACTCCGGTTCCCTGTTCCCTGTCCCCTCACCCGCTGGTAGACTGCGCGCGCGACGTCCGAGGAGGGGATCGGGATGAGCGAGGCGGGACGGCCGGGGGCGCTGGCCCCATACCGAGTGCTGGATCTGACGGGGGAGTGGGGGCCAATCGGGCCACGGCTGCTGGCCGGGCTGGGGGCGGATGTCGTCAAGGTCGAGCCGCCCAGCGGCGACCCGTCCCGGCACATCGGGCCGTTCCTGGGCGAGACGCCGGACCCGCGCCGCTCCCTCTCCTGGCTGTTCAACAACGCCGGCAAGCGCGGCATCACCCTGGACTTGGAGACCGAGCAAGGCCGCGCCACCCTGCTGCGGCTGGCCGCCGCCGCCGATTTCTTGTTTGAGTCCTACCCGCCTGGCTATTTGGAGTCCCTGGGCCTCGGTCCGGAAGCACTGGCCGTAGCCAATCCCCGGCTCGTGATCGTGCGCGTCAGCCCCTTCGGCCAGGACGGGCCCTATCGCGACTACCAGGCCACGGACATCGTTACCTGGGCGATGGGCGCGCAGATGCACATCGATGGTGACGCCGACCGGCCGCCGCTGCGCATCAGCGTGCCGCAGTCGCAGGGGCTGGCGGGGTTGCACGCCGCCGCCGGGGCGATGGCTGCCCATGCCGCCCGCATGCAATCCGGCCTTGGCCAGGTGGTAGACATCAGCGGCCAGGAGGCCGTCATCTGGACGTTGATGATCGCCGCACAGACCTGGGATATCACCCACGTCAACCCGCAGCGCGCGGGCGGCGTCCGCAACATCCCCAGCCCGAGCGGCGCCATGGTGCGCTCGCGGCTGGTGTGGCCGTGCAAGGACGGCTACCTATTCTGGGTGCTTACCGCCGGTGGCCAGGCGGGTGGCGTCGCCTCCACCCGAGCGCTGGTGCAGTGGATGATCGAAGCAGGTGAAGCGGGCGGCGCCGCCGAGTTCGACTGGGGCCAGACGCCTGCCGGGGGAATGACGCAGGAGCTGTACGACACGCTGGCCGCCCCCTTCGCTGCCTTCTTCCTGCGCCGCACCAAGGCGGAGCTGCTGGACCGCGCCGCGGTTCACGCCATCCAGCTTGCCCCGGTCAATGACGCGCTCGACCTGCTCGCCTCACCCCATCTGGCCGCGCGCAAGTACTGGGTGGATGTGCCGCATCCTGACCTGGGTGTCACACTGCGGATGCCCGGCGCGCCCGTGGTGCTGTCGTCGACACCGCTGCGGCCGCTCACCGCGGCCCCCACCCCTGGCCAGCACACCGCCCAGGTGCTGGAGGAGTGGCTTGGCCCCCGCGCCGACCGGGAACATCCCGGCCACACCTGGGCGATGCTGGCGCGCCACCGGGTGCCGCCGAACGATACGCCCGTCTGGGGCCAGCACGACCCGGGCGAGGACCCGCACGCGCTGCCGTTTACCGGCCTCAAAGTGGCCGACTTCTCCTGGGTCGGTGTCGGGCCCATTGTCGCCCGCCACCTGGCTGATTTCGGCGCGGATGTGATCCGCATCGAGTCGGCAACACGGCCGGACACGCTGCGCGGGGCGCCGCCGTTCCGTGATGGCGTGCCGGGGCTGGACCGCAGCGCCTTCGGCGCCACCTTCAACACCAACAAGCGCGGCCTGGCGCTCAACCTGCGCCCCGAGGCCGGGCGGGCGCTGGCGCTGCAGCTGTGCGCCTGGGCCGATGTCATCACCGAGAGCATGACCCCCGGCTCGCTCGACCGGCTCGGTCTCACCCGCGAGGCCATCCGTGCCGTCAATCCGCGGGCCATCATCTACCGCACCACCCTCAACGGCCAGACCGGGCCGCACTGCCAGTTCGGCGGCTACGGCAGCCACGGCGCGGCGCTGGCCGGGCTGCACGGCCTCTCCGGCTGGCCGGACCGCCCGCCGGCCGGCACCTTCGGCGCCTACACCGACTTCATCGCCCCGTGGGCGCTGTTCACCACGCTGGCCGCCGCGCTGGACCACCGCGCCCGCACCGGTGAGGGGCAGGAGATTGAGCAGTCCCAGTCAGAGACCGGCATCTGGATGCTGGCCCCGACGGTGATACAGGCGGCTGCCGGTGGCCCCGCCGTCCACGCTACCGGCAACGACGACCCGCAGATGTTCCCGCATGGCGCCTTCCCCTGCGCCGGTACCGACCGCTGGGTGGCGCTGGCGGTGCGTGACGCGGCCGGGTGGCAGGCGCTGTGCGGGCTGCTGGTGCGGGCAGACTGGGCTGCCGATCCCGCGCTACAGGAGACCGAGGCCCGCCGCGCCCAGCGCGAGCCCATCGAGGCGGCGATCAGCGCCTGGACGGCGCAGCACACCCCGCACGAGGCGATGGCCAAGCTCCAGGCGGCTGGGGTGCCCGCAGGCGCGCTCCAAACCTGCGAAGAGCTGTACAGCGATCCGCAACTGGCCGCACGTGGCGCCTTCTGGTTCCTGGATCACGCCGTCATCGGCACGCACGCCTACAACGCCCCGGTGTGGAAGCTCTCCCGCACCCCCGCCACCGGCCGCGCCGCCGCGCCCGTCCTCGGCCAGCACACCTTTGACATCGCCTGCGAGGTGCTGGGGCTGAGCGTGGAGGAGATCGCCGAGCTCACCGCCGACGGGGTCTTCGAGTAGGTCACCCAGGTGTATCGTGAAGGTGACGCTTCACGCCGCATGACACGAAGGAGCGTGCCATGGTCACCGAGACACACCCACGCCGCCGCCTGCTCACCGTCGCCGAGTATCACCGCATGGCCGAGGCCGGCATCTTCGGACCGGATGAGCGGGTGGAGCTCTTGGAAGGGGAGATCGTCGAAGTGGCGGCAATGGGGAGCAGGCACCTGTCGTGCATCGGACGGCTCACGACGCTCTTCAAACCCGTGACAGGTGAGCAGGCGGTGTTACTGGTGCGGTGCCCGGTCGTTGCTACCGATAATTCCGAGCCGGAACCCGATCTGATGTTGCTCCGCCTGCGCCCCGATTACTACGCCGCCGCGAAGCCCGCAGGCAAGGACGTGCTGCTGGTGATCGAAATATCGGATACCTCGCTTGCGCACGACGGCAACACCAAGCTACCGATCTACGCTGCTGCGCAAATACCGGAAGCCTGGCTCGTGGCTTTACCGCGCGAGCGTATCGAGGTGCACAGCCGCCCCATAGATGGCGAATACCGTGAGATCCGCCTGTATGCCCGCGGCGATACCCTCACCCCGCTCGCCTTCCCGGATCTGCACCTGCGTGTCGATGACGTCCTCGGGCCGCCCGCTGCCGGGTAGCGCGCCCGCCGCTGTCACACATCGCCCGACGGCGCGGGGCAGGCGGCAGGCGGCATGATGCAGCTGGAAGGAGGCCTGCCATGCCGCGCACTGCCACCCGCAGCAAACCCACCGAGCCCCACCTGACCGAGATGCCCAACCAGTGGATGGCTACCGTCCGCACCACCGGCGACCCCAATATCACCGGCGGCCGCGCCTTTCCGGCGCTGTACGGCGCCGTATACAAGCTCAAGTTCACCCGCAAGAAGGCGGGGCTGCCCGACTTCAAGGTGCTGCCGCCCCGCGCCCGCTGGCCAGACGCCCATCTGCTCCCGAAGGACCAGTGGTCCGCTATCTGGGGCATCCCCATCCCCGATGACGTGACCGACCTCCCCCAGCCGGACCCAGCCACACCCGTCACCGCTGAGCTGTGGGAGTACGGCCCCGTCGCCGAGGTGCTGCATCTCGGTCCGTACACGAGCGAAGAGCCCACCATCGCCCGCCTGCATGCCTTCATCGCCGAGCAGGGGCTGACTATCGCCGGGCCGCACGAGGAGGAGTACGTTACCCGCCCGCAGGCCAAGGCGCAGAAAACGGTGATCCGCTATCGCGTGCAGTGAGCCGGCAGTCGTGCGCCCTCTCTGGGCGTTCCTTACCGCCGGATGCCTGCCGTGTGCCGCCATAAGCATCGCTTATCCGGCATAAGCCCCAGACCATTGTTGCCCGCCCCTACGCTGCGTATAGTGGCGGCCATGCGGAGGTTGGAATGGCGCGGCAGTACCGGCCGTTGCGTGGGGTGCGGGTGCTGGCCTTTGAGGCGGCGTTCTCGCTGCCAGCGGGGACGCGCACCCTCTCCGAGCTGGGCGCAGAGGTGGTGCGTATCTCCCGCCCGGTGCGCGTCTCCAGCAACTACATCACCGTGGTAGACGGTGGCGGGCTGGGCAAACCCTCGGTCTCCATCAACCTCAAGCATGAAGCCGGCCAGGCTCTCGCCCGCGATCTCGCCGCCCGCGCCGATATCGTCTGCAACAACTTCCGCCCGCATGTGATGGCGGCGTTTGGGCTGGACTATCCGGCCCTCCGCGCCCGGCGCCCGGATATCATCGTCCTGCAGCTCACCGGCTACGGCTCGGAGCAACCGTGGGGCGATTACCCCGCCTACGGCCCCAGTGTCGAGGCGGCGGGCGGGCTCAACCTGCTCACCGGCGCCGCCACCGACCCGCCGGTCCGTGCCGGGAGCGGCGTCTTCGCGGACCAGGCCGGCGGGCGCTACGCCGCACTGGCGCTGATTGCCGCGCTGGAGCACCGCCGCCGCACCGGTGCAGGCCAGTTCATCGACCTGTCGATGTGCGAGGCGATCACCCATCTCACCGGCGACCGCGCGCTGGGCACGGCGCTGACCGGGGCGCTACCGGCCCGCCGGGGCAACCGCGACGCCGTGGCCGCCCCGCACGGCGTCTATCCCTGCCGCGGCGATGACAGCTGGCTGGCGCTGTCCGTGCAGACCGACGCGCAGTGGCGGGCGCTGCGCACGCTGCTGGCCGCGTCCGTTCTGGATGACCCAGCGCTAGAAGACGCCGCCGGCCGCCGCGCCGCGCACGACACCATCGATGCCGCCGTCCGCCTCTGGACGCAGGACCGGGATAAGCACGAGGCGGCTGCGCTGCTCCAGGCGCATGGCATCCCGGCCGGGCCGGTGCAGTCTGTCTCCGATATCGCCTTCGACCCGCACCTGATGGCGCGCGGCGCCTTTGCGATGGTGTCCCATCAACGTCCGATCCTTGGCCACACCGCCCATCCGCATCTAACAACGCCCTGGCAGGCCACCGGCCGGCGGCGGGCGCCGCTGCCGGATATCCGCGACGACGGCCAAGACAACGCCGCCGTGCTGCGCCGCTGGCTGGGGCTGCGCCCGCGGCAAGTTGCCGCGCTGCTGCGGCAGGGGGCGCTCTTGCCCCTGGCCGAGATGCAGGTGGACGGCACGCCGCCCGCCCCCGGCGCGCCTCATGACCCTGAGTTCGGCGAACGGCTGGGGCTGCCCGCCGCCGGGGAGGCAGCGCGATGATGCGGGTGCTGGACCTGTCGTCCGGTGTCGCCGGCCCGTTCTCCTCCCTGCTGCTGGCGGAGGCGGGCGCAGATGTCATCACGGTCCGGCCGCCGGGGGAGCCGGCCGCCGTTGATCCGGCGCAGTACGCCTACCTCCACCGGCGCAAGCGCTCCGTGACGCTGGACGTCCGCCGGCGCGCGGGGCGGGAGCTATTCCTGCGGCTGGCCGCCGGGGCGGATGCAGTGGTGGAGAGCGGCGCGCCCGGCGAGCTGCGCCGGCTGCGGCTGACGCACCGCACGCTGCGTCGCGCCAACCCCAATCTTGTGCTGGCCAGCATCACCCCCTTCGGCCTGAGCGGCCCGCGCCGCGACTGGCAGGGGAGCGAGCTGGTGTGGCAGGCGATGGGCGGGGTGATGCAGGCCACGGGCTTCGATGGCGAGCCGCCGCTGAAGCTGGGGGGCGACATCGCCCAGGCCATCGCGGGGGTGAACGCGGCCACGGCGCTGCTGGCCGCGGTGTATGGCGTGCGCACCGGCCGGGAACGGGCCGTCCATCTCGATATCGCCATCCAGGAGACGCTGCCGCCGCACTGGGCGCGGCACATCTCCCAGTACACCTACAGCGGCACGGGCATGCGCCGCGAAAGCCGCGAGGTGGGGCGGCAGGGCTTCCCCCATACGATGATGGCGGCGGACGGCTGGGTGTACCTGCTGGCGCTGCGGGCTGAGTGGGAGGCGTTCGCCTGCTTCCTCGGGCTGGACCAGTTCCTCACGCCGGAGTGGAGCGATGCCGGGACGCGCATGCAGCGCTGGGGGGAGATCGAACCGGCCTTCGAGGCCGCCATCGCCGGCAAGAGCCGTTATCAGTGGTTCGCTGATGCGGCCCAGCAGGGCTATACCTTTGCCCCGATTCACACGGCAGCGGACTTGACCGGCAGCCCGCAGCAGGCGGCGCGTGGCTTCTTCCAGCCGGCAGCGATTGGGGAGCACGAGGTACCATGCGCGGGGTTGCCCTTTCACAGCGCCGTGCCGCCGCACCGGCCCAACGCCGCCCCCTACCCGGGCCAGCACGGTGAGGAGGTGTTGGGCCAGGTGGCCGGTGCGGCGGAGCTTGCCGCCCTGCGGAAAGCAGGCGTGATCTGACGCGGATTCCGCGTACGCATCGGAGGTGCAATCGTGACGGCCACCATCAGCCATGGCCCGTGGGCATATGCCCCCAATCTCTCCGCCGGCTCCACCGGCTCCATCCACGACGACGCGCAGGCGCGCAGCCTGGGTTTCCAGAGCGCGCTGGTGGGCGGCAGCGTGCTGTGCGCCTTCCTGGAGCCGGTGCTGCGCGAGCGGTTGGGCCGCGCCTGGTTCGAGCGCGGCTTTTTCAAGCTGTCGTTCATCGCGCCGGTGTACACCACCGATGAGATTCGGGCGGTGGTGGAGGAGCTAGAGCCGCTGCCCGGCGACGAGGCGCTGGTGCGGATCGGGCTGGAGAAGCGCAGCGGTGAGCGCGCCACGGCTGGTTACGCCGGCGTGTACCGCTCGCCGGCGGACGCCGTGCCGCCCTGGCAGCGGCCGGGTGAGCCGCCATCGTTCCCTCCTCCTCCGGACGCAGACCCGCTGCCGGAGGAGCCGTTGGGCACGGCCGTGCCGTCCAAGGACCTGGTGGTGAGCATCGAGGAGAGCGGCTCGCGGCGGCGGGCGGCCGGTGACTCCTGCCCCTGGTACGAGGAGGTGTCGCCCTGGGGTGGGGCCATTGTCCCGGCGTACATGAACCTGCTGGTCAACCTCGATAACGGCGGGCGGCGGCCGGAGACGGCGCAGGCCCGGGGCGCGCGGGCGGGGATGAACGGCACCTTCCAGCTGCTGATGACGGGGCCGCTGTTCGCCGGGCAGCCGTACACGCTCGATTCGAAGCTGGCAGAGAAGGGCCTCTCCGGGCGGACGGCCTTCCGCACGGCGGAGTTCACCATCACGGACGGGAGCGGGCAACGGCTGGTGCTGGCCCGCCAGAAGGCCCGGTGGTTCCTCCGCGACGAGGCATAAGCGCCACTGGCAGGGGGCGTGCCCGCTCTTCCCTCGTCATCCCCCGAACAGGGCGGGCCGGCGCTACGAGGCGCGGTGGGCGCGGGCACGGCCAGCGAGGGTAAGCACGCGACGCTGGGCGCGCTCGATGGCGTTGCGCTCGTCGATGCGGCGTGGCCCCCGGCGGCCCATCTCCTCGGCCACCTTGGCGACGAAGTTGGCGGCGGTGCCGGTGTACAGGTGCGGCAGCTTCAGCATCGGCCGGCGCAGCTCCGGGTGCAGCCGCACGTACGCCTTCAGCTC
>CAUJGQ010000186.1 GCA_963170165.1 Chloroflexota bacterium
GTAACGCTCGGAGGTGGCAATGCCGTGCGCGAGGAGCCGGTCGCGCACGGCGTAGGCCAGCGCCATATACCAATCGTGGCGGGTGGCGAGGGCCGGAAAGCGGCCCTGCATCGTCACCAGCTTGTCCTGGACGGCGCGGGCGAGGGCCGGGGCGCCACCGGCTGGAAGCGTCATGACGCGACCTCTTTCAGCGGCCAGATCGTACCCGTCAGCGGGGCCGCTCCATTGATGCACCAGCTGCACCGGAAACGAACCGGGTGGACGGGGGCACGCTATCCCTGCTCTTGTCCACCGCATCGATGGAGCGGCGTGATGCTCCTATTCCCGCGCCAGCTCTGCCATCAGCTCGATGGCCTCGTCCTGGTCGGTGCGGACGGTGCGGCCGGTGACGCCGCTGTCTGCCCAGGCGCGGTAGCGCTCTTTGATGCGGGCGGGGGAGCCGGCCAGGCATTGTTCATCGCAGTACTCGTCGGGGATGGCCTCCATCGCCTCGGCCTTGCGCCCGGACAGGTACAGCTCCTGGATCGTCTGGGCCACCTCGCCGTAGCCGCGGCGGGTCATCGCGTTCTTGTGGAAGTTGATATCGCGGTGGCCCATGCCGCCGACGTACAGGGCGATGCCCGGCTTCATCTTGCGGAAGGCGGCGCGCAGGTCATCGGTGAGGATGACCGTGGTGGAGCCCTGAATCTCGAAGTCCTTCCAGGACTTGCCGTTACCGGCGCGGCGAAAGCCCTCCTCAATCCACGGGCGGAAGGTGTCCATCATGCCGGGGACAAAGCCCAACGGCAGCAGGCCATCGCACAGCTCCGCGCACAGCTTGACGGGCGCCTCGTTGCCGGAGCCCATCCAGATGGGGAGGTTGGGGTTCATGTGCAGAATGGACTTGAGCGGCTTGGCCAGCCCGGCCGAGCCGGGGCCGGTGTAGGGCAGGGAGATCTCGCGTCCCTGGTGCGTCACCGGCTCCTCGCGGGCGAAGATCTTCTTCATGATGGTGATGTAGTCTTTGAGCCGGTAGTAGGGCCGTCCCCACGGCTGGCCGTACCAGCCTTCGACAATCTGCGGGCCGGAGACGCCCAGCCCGGCGATGGCGCGGCCGCCGCCTGCCAGCGCATCGAGCGTCGCCATGGACATGGCGCAGCTGGCCGGGGTGCGCGCCGCCAGCTGGATGATGCCGGTGCCCAGGCGGATACGCTCCGTCTTGGCCGCCAGGTACGCCAGTGGCGTGATCGCATCGGAGCCGTACGCCTCCGCTGTCCACACCGAGTCATATCCCAGCCGCTCCGCCAGCTGCACCTTCTCCACCGGCAGCCGCATCTCTGCGCCGGAGTAGCCGATTGATAGTCCCAGTTTCATGCACTCATCTCCACCGCGTGATCGGCGTAACCAAGGCGGAAGGTTGACACGAGCGCTTCCTTTCGCCTGCTGCTGTGTCAGCCCCCCGACACAGCGGGCACAAACACTAGCTCGCTGGCGTCGGTGAGGGGCTGGAGCAGGCCGAGGTGATCGGTGCTGCCGTCAATAGCGAGGGCAAAGGCGGGATGGAGGGTGTCGCGCTCGCCATCCACCAGCGCTGCGCCCAGGCCGGGATGAGCCGCCTCCAGCGCTGCCAGCACCCGGCGGACGGTGCTCCCCGCCACGGTCACCTGCTCGGCGCCGCCGGCCAGATCGCGCAGCAGCGCCGGAATCCACACCACGGCCACCGCCGCCCCTCCCTCGCCTTCCGCATCAGACAGGGCGTAGCGTACGTGAACGGCCACCCACGCGACAGGGGCGCTTCACCCAGCCGGCGCCGGCCCGCTATCCTGACCGCTGACAATGGTGGCGGGGACCGTGATGCCAATGCCAATGCCGATGCCGATGCTGAGCCACCTGCGGGTGCTGGAGTTGGGGACGGGCGTGGCAGCGCCGTATGCCGGGCGGCTGCTGGCGATGCTGGGCGCGCAGGTGCGCAAGCTTGAGCCGCCGGAGGGCGACCCTGCCCGCGGGGTGCCGGTGGATGACCGGCCGCTGCGCGGGATCAGCCCCCTGTACCGGGCTCTGAGCGCAGGGAAGACGCCGGCCGGCGGCCGGACGCTGGCGGAGGAGCTGGCGCAGGCAGATATCGTGCTGGACAGCCGCGTACGGGCGCAGGTGGCGGGGACGGTGCTGGAGCCGGAGAGGCTGCGACAGCACTACCCGGGGGTGGGGCTGGTCTCCGTCACCGCCTGGGGGTTTGCGGCGGCAGAGCCGGGGACAGTGGCAGATGAGCTCCTGGTGCAGGCGGCCTCCGGCGTCACCACCACCACCGGCGACCCGGGGAGGGAACCGCTGCGGCTGCCTGGCTGGCAGGCGCAGTACTTTGCCGGGGCGCATGCGGCGGTGGCCGCGCTCACGCTGGCATTGTGCCCGCCGCCGCGGCCGCACATCGATATCCCGTGGGTGTCCACCATTGCCACCGGCACAGAGGGCGGCTTTCAGCGGGCGATGTTCCTGGAGGAGGACCCGCCACCTGCCGGGGCGCATGCGCCTGTGGTGTTTCCGTCCGGCGCCATCCCCTGCGCCGATGGCTTCATGGCGCCGGGGACGGTGCGCGCCGCCGACTGGACGCTGCAATGCTTGTTGTACGGTATCCCCGGGCTGGAGGAGGACCCGCGCTTTGCCACGCCGGCCGCCCGTGCCGCCCATGT
>CAUJGQ010000187.1 GCA_963170165.1 Chloroflexota bacterium
GCGCGATGATGGCCGCGATGCGCCACCGGCCGGGCGTATCCACCGGGACGGCAGCGGCGTACGGCGGGTGCGGCATGACGTGTACTCCAACCGCGGCGCTGCGAATGCTAGTCAGCCGCCAGCGACGGCCCAGCATCCCCAGCGATCACGACCCGGTCTCTGCCCGCCTGCTTGGCGGAATACAGCGCCGCGTCGGCACTGGCAACAATCGCCTCCAGGCGCGGCATCGTGCCGGCCGTCAGACCGGCCACACCCGCGCTCACCCGCAGCACCAGCCGGTCACCGTTGGGCATATCGATCGGCTCGGCGGCGAGCGCCGCACGGACCCGATCCGCTACCTCCGCCGCCTCGTCAGTGCCGGCGCCGGGCAGCAGCAGCAGGAATTCCTCGCCGCCCCAGCGGCCCACTAGGTCATAAGAGCGGGTATTGGCGCGCAATGCCGTCGCCACATGGCGCAGCGCGGCATCGCCGGCGGGATGGCCGTAGCGGTCATTGACGGATTTGAAGTGATCCAGATCGAGCAGCACCAGGCTGACGGTCTGCCCGGCTCGGTGCCCGCGTGCCAGCTCGGCGCCGGCCTGGTCTTGGATGGCGCGGCGGTTGAGCAGGCCGGTGAGGCTATCGTAGCTGGCCAGTTGGGTCAGGCGGTGCATCGCCTCGCCCAGGCGGCTCTCCAGGTCCAAGATGCGCACGCCGATGCCGACGCGGGCGCGCAGTTCGGCCGGATTGAAGGGCTTGCTCAGGTAGTCATCGGCGCCGGACTCCAGGCCGCGGACGATGTCCTCACGGCTGGAGCGGGCGGTGAGCAGGATGATGTAGGTGTATCCGGGCAGCGCGCTACCACGGATACGCTGAACCAGCTCCGGGCCGGAGAGTCCGGGCATCATCCAATCGGTGATGACAAGCCGGTACGGCTCGCGCTGGAGGAGGTCCCAGGCGGCCTGCCCGTCGCTGACTACCGTCACGTCATGCTTATCCGGCGCAAGACCGGCGCGGACAATCCGGCCGAGCATTGGGTCATCGTCTGCCACCAGGATCCGCACCGATACCTCACCAGTTCGCAGCGTACGGGCCGGCGCGGCAGCTGCCTGCCAAGCGACGCGCCGGTATCCTGCTAGAGTGTCGGACAGCCATGGTGCACCCTGAAGGGGCTACTTGCGGCGGGCAGCGACGCGCTCATCCACCAGCCGGGCCAGGCGGATGGCGTACTCACCCTTGTCGTCACGATGCTTGGGGGCCAGGGTGGTGACATCGGCCGTGATGTTCCCGCGGTGGAACACCACCCAATACGTCACCATCTCGGCGCCGGCGGCGTCTGTGGCGTACATGCGCAACATCATCGCGTCTTCGCCCAACCGCGGCGCCGCCAGTTGGGTGATACCGAAGAAGGCGGTCTGCGCCTGGTTCAGCAGCGCCGGCGCCTCCTCCCACGCCTGGCGGGCACGGTCGGTATCATGGTAGCGATCGGCCGAGCTGGCGACGACCGCGGGCACGCGCGCCTTGGCAGCGGCGGCGGTGTAACGCGCCTCATAGCCGGCCTCCCGCCCCCAGCCGTCCAGCAAGGCGCGGATGGCGGAGGCGTTCTTGAAGGTGGCCGCGTACTCTTCGTTGCTGGTGAGCTTCTCCTCCAGCAGCGTGAATCCTTCGGGCAGGTCGGCCTCGCGCAGGACCACGGCGCGCAGGTCGTCGTCCGTCACCGGACGGGCGGCGGGACGGCTACCAGCGCCGGCGATCGCACCGCAGGCGGCAGACAGCCACACCAAGCAGGCGAAGGGCAGCAAGCTCCAGCGGCGCATGAGCATGATCCCGAGCAGGCTGGGCTGGCTACACGGCCGGCCTCACCGCTATTATCGGCTCGGATCACGCGGTGTCTGAGTGGTTTCGGCAGGCAATCCACTAGCGGATGCTGGTCCGCGCCAGCGCAACACCGGGCGGCGGGCGGCCGTCGCCTCGTCCAGGCGGGTGAGCGGCGCCGTGTACGGAGCGCCCTTTACCAGATCCGGCTGCGCTTCCGCCTCCCGGGCAATCGCCAGCAGCGCATCACAGAAGGCGTCCAGCGACTCGCGTGATTCCGCCTCCGTAGGCTCAATCATCAGCGCCTCTTCCACGATCAGCGGGAAGTAAATGGTGGGCGGATGAAAGCCGAAGTCCAGGAGCCGCTTGGCGATGTCGAGGGTGCGCACCCCCCGCGCCCGCTGGCGTGCGCCGGAGAATACCACTTCGTGCAGTACCGGCCGGTCATACGGCAGCTGATAGGCGTCGCGCAGCCGTGCCTGCACGTAGCGGGCGTTGAGCACGGCGGCGGCGCTCATCTCGCGCAGCCCTTCCGCCCCCAGCATCCGGATGTATGTCCATGCCCGCAGCAACACGCCGAAGTCCCCGCCGAACAGAGACAGCCGGCCGATAGACCGCGCCGGGGTGACAGGGAGAAAGCGGGGAAGGGGGGAGTGCGGTTCCCCGCGCGCAGTGCCTGCGTCCCCGGCCTCTCGCGTCACCCAGGGCGCCGGTAGATAGGGCAGCAGGTGGCGCTTGACCGCCACGGGACCGGCGCCGGGACCGCCACCGCCATGGGGGGTGGAGAAGGTCTTGTGCACGTTGATGTGCCAGGCATCGAAGCCGAGGTCACCGGGGCACACCTGGCCGGCGATGGCGTTGAGGTTGGCGCCATCGCCGTACAGCTGCGCTCCGGCGGCGTGCACCCGCGCGCTGATCTGTTCGATCTGCTGCTCAAACAGGCCGAGCGTGTTGGGCAGCGTCAGCATCAACGCCGCGGCCCGCTCATCCAACGCCGCTTCCAGCGCCGCCAGGTTGATGTTGCCATCGGTGGCGGTGGGGATGTGCACCACCTCGAACCCGCACATCGAGGCCGTGGCGGGGTTGGTGCCATGGGCCGAGTCGGGCACCAGCACCCGTGTCCGCTGTGTCTGGCCCTGATCGCGCAGGTAGGCGCGAATCATCAGCACCCCGGCGAACTCACCCTGCGCACCGGCCATCGGCGCCAGGGTGGCCCCATCCATGCCGGTGATGGCGGCGAGGAAGTCCTGCAACTCGCATAACACGCGCAGCGATCCCTGGGCGGTCTGCGGGTCCTGGAGCGGATGCATCCCCGCGAAGGCGGGATGGCGGGCGGCATCCTCGTTGATCTTGGGGTTGTACTTCATCGTGCACGAGCCGAGCGGATAGAATCCGCCATCGATGTTGTAGTTGAGTCTGGACAGGGCGGTGAAGTACCGCACCAGCCCCAACTGGTCCATCTCCGGCAGCCGGACACCATCGCGCAGCAGCGCGGCCTCCGGCAGTGGCGCCGCCGGCACATCGAGCGCGGGCAGTGTCACCGCCTGCCGCCCCGGCGCCGAGCGGTCGAATGTCAGCCGGTCCCCCATCGTGTCCCGGTATGGCTCGTGCATGGTGCGCTCCGCTGCGCTGCGCGCGTGATCCGGCAACAGGGAAGACGGAGATCACGGAGCCCCGTCCCCGGATGCCGGGTACGCCGCCTACCGCTCGTCCCGGCGCGGGCGCGGGCGGAAGCCACCGGGGCCGCCGGGACCGCGGTCCTCCCACTCACGCTCGCGGCGGGGGGGCTGGTCCTTGTAGCCGCCCCAGCCGCCGCCGCGCGGGCTGCCGCCCCCGCCTGGCTCGCCACGCCGGGGGCCGCCGCTCGGGCCACGCGCGGGGCCGCGGTCCCAACTACCGCCGCCGCCGCCACGATTCCAGCCACCCCGGTCGTCACGCGGGGGGCGATCTTCATAACCACGCTCCCGACCGCCGCGGGGGGCGAACTCTTCCTGGCGGCGCGGACCACCGTCACGCTCGCGCGTGCGTGGGGCAAAGCCGGCGCTGCCGGTTGGTCCTCGCTCGGGGCGCACGGGCCCGGCATCGCGGCCCAGCCCCTGCTGGCTGCGCAGACCGTTGAGGATAAACACCCGTGCCAGGGTGCCGGTGTCTAGCCCCAGGGCGCGCGCCTCTTTGGCCAGCGCCTCGAACTTATCCGCGTCGAGCGTGATCGTCAGCGAGCGGCCCAGCGCGCGTGCGGGCTCCGCCGGCGCGGACTTGGGTGCAGCTTTGGGCGCGGCCGCCCGACGCGGCGCGGCCATCACCGGCGCTACCGGCTCGTCCTCGCCATCCTCGACCTCGACCTCAACGCCGTCATCCGCATCGTCGAAGCCGTCATCATCCTCTTCGTCGAACTCGTCTTCGAGCGCTTCCAGCTCTTGCTTCAGTTCCTCTTGCTCAGCGGCCGGTGGCTGCGAGTTGTCCTGTGGCTCCTTGCGTCTGGGCATGGCGGCCTTCCCCCTTCACGGGCGGTGTTGTGCTTGACCTCATCGTAGCGGGTGCAACGTGCCGGGCGCGCATCCGCTCGGGCGATATCTGCCAAACTGCCACACCCAGCGGGCAATGCCCGGACAGCACGGCAGCGCGCGCCCGCTATCATCGGTCCATGATCTGCGAACCCACCGCCTGTATCCGTTTCTACGGCCACGCCACCGCGCTGATTGAGTTGGGCGGTGCGGCGGTGCTCACCGACCCCGTGCTGCGCGGGCGGGTGGCGCACCTGCGGCGGCGGCGGCCCCACCATCACCCCGAGCGCACCACCGACACGGTGATCATCTCCCACATCCATCAGGATCACCTGGACCGCCCCTCCCTGGAGCGGCTGGGCCGGGATACGCGCCTGATTGTGCCATTGGGCGCCGGGCGGCTGGTGCGGCGCTGGGGCTTCCACCGCGTGGACGAGGCCGCGCCGGGTGATCTGCTGACCGTTGCCGAAGGGGTCAGCGTGCGGGCTACCCATGCCGAACACAGCGGCTTCCGTCCGCCGCTCGGCCCGCGGGCGCTGTGCCTGGGATACGTCGTGACCGGTGGCGGTCACCGTGTGTACTTTGCCGGCGATACCGACCTGTTCCCGGAGATGGCGGCGCTGGGCCCTGTGGATGTGGCGCTGCTGCCGGTGTGGGGCTGGGGTCCGAACCTGGGACCGGGGCACCTGGATCCGCTGGAGGCGGCGCGGGCGCTGACGCTAATCCGCCCGGCGGTGGCGGTGCCGATTCACTGGGGGAGCCTGTACCCGTTGGGACTGCACGGACGCATGCATCACCATCTCATCCACCCGCCACACACCTTCGCCCGCCACGCCCGAGAACTGGCGCCCGCGGTCGATATCCGGGTGGTGCCGGTGGGCGGAGCGTTGTGCCATGACGGGGAGCGGTGGGGCTGAGGCGGTCCGGCTGGCGCGCCGGCTGGCCACCATCTGGCTGGTGGATACGGCGGCCTTCGCCCTGCTGGCGGCGCTGCTGCCCGGCGTATCGCTGTCCAGCCCGTTCGGTGCGCTGGCGGTGGTGTTCTGGATCGGCGTGCTGAACGTCACCCTGCGGCCACTGCTGCTAGCGCTGTCCATTCGCTTCCCGCTGCCGCTGGCTATGGTGCTGGCGTTTGTGCTCAACGTGCTCGCCATCCGCCAGGCCGACCGGCTGGTAGACAGCGTCCATGTCGCGCATGACCTGTGGGGGACGGCGGTAGCGCTGGGGATGGGGGCGCTGAATGCGTGGTTCTCCGGCCTGCTGGGCATCACCGAAGATGACTCGTTCTACCGCCACGTCATCGCCCGGCGGCTGGCACGGCGCAGCCCATCACCGGCCCCGGCCGGTCCCTGCCTGCTGGTGGTGCAGATCGATGGGCTGTCCGAGCCGGCGCTGCGGCGGGCGCTGTCCTCCGGCCGGATGCCCCACCTGGCCCGCTGGCTGGCGCAGGGCAGTCACCGACTGACGGGCTGGCAGTGCGATATCCCGTCGATGACCACGACCGCTCAGGCCGGTATCCTCCACGGGCGGACGGACGGCATCCCCGCCTTCCGGTGGTACGACCGGGCCGGCGGCCGCCTGGTCATCTCCAACAACCCGCGCGACGCCCACCAGCTCGATACCCGGCTGACCAGCCCCGCCGGCCTGCTGGCGGTGGACGGCTCCAGCATCGGCAACGTCTTTCGTGCCGGCGCCGCCCACCATGCCCTGACCATGAGCGGTCTGCTGGACGGCGGTACCCGCTTTGGTGTACGCGGCCGCGACCTGTATCCGTTCTTGCTCAACCCGTACACGTACGGCCGAGGAGCAGCGCGCATGGTGTGGGAGCTCGTGCTTGAGTACGGCCAGGGACTGCGGCAGTGGCTGCGGGGCGGGCCGCGGCCGGCGCGAGGGGGTGCGTTCCCGCTACTGCGCGTCGTGGTCAACGTGCTCATGCGCGATATCACCGTCTGGCTGGCGATTGACGACATCTACAGCGGACGGCGGGTGAGCTATATCGACCTGCTGGGGTATGACGAGGTGGCCCACCACGCCGGACCGCTGACCGGGGACGCGCTCGCAGTGCTACGCGGCATCGATAAGGCCTTCCGCCTGTTCGAGGTGGCGGCACGCAACGCCCCCCGGCCGGTGCAGATCGTGGTCCTGTCTGACCACGGCCAGAGCGCGGGCGTCCCCTTTGCCCGCCGCTACGGCGAGCCGCTGGATGCCGTGGTGGCGCGGTTGCTGGCGGGCAGCGATGTCCAGGCAGCCGGGGGCCACGATGAGGGCTGGGGGCGGCTGAACGCCACGCTAACGGCGGCCACGCAGGCGCCGGGAACGCTGGGCCGTACTACCCGCCGCGTGCTTTCTGACCGGATGGCCGGAGGGCTGGTGCAACTGGGGCCGCCACCGGCCGAGGTGGCGCGGGCGGATGTGGTGGTGTGCACTTCCGGCAACCTGGCGCACCTGTACTTCACCGGCCATCCCGCCCGCCTGACGAGCGAGCAGCTCGCGGCCCTCGCTCCGGGGCTGATCACCGGGCTCCGCACCCATCCAGGCATTGGCTTTGTCGTGGTCATCCCGGCCGGGGGCGAACCGCTGGCGCTGGGCGCGGCGGGCGAACGCAACCTGGCCACGGGCGCGGTCCACGGTGTGGACCCGCTGGCCGGGCTGCCACCGGCAACCGTGCTATGCTTCGCCCGGCTGGCGGGCTACGCCGAGAGCGGTGATGTGATCATCAACAGCATGGTGGATCCCGCAACCGGCGAGGTGGCGGCGTTCGAGGACCTAGCCGGCAGCCACGGCGGCGCCGGCGGCGATCAGACGGCCGCCTTCATCGCCTACCCCGCCGATTGGCCACCGCCTGCCGGGGCGCTGATCGGCGCCGAGGCCGTGCACCAGTTTCTGCGCGCCCATCTGGCCGCCGGCGGCTAGGGCTCCGTGTCATCGACCGCGACCGGCGTGCAGTCCATGTGCGCCCGCACGAAGCCGCCGGCCACGGCCCGCAGCGTCTCCGGCTGGTCCGGCGCTTCTTCCTCACCTCCGCAGACCGCGCAAATGAAGGCGGCCAGCGGCGGGCCGCCGTGCATCCGGCCGCTGCGCTCCACTCGGATATGCCTGGGGAGAGCGCTTTCGTCAAACGCCGCAGCCATGGTCGCCCCTTTCGCCGGCGCGGCGCCCGGGAACATGCTCCGCGCCACGCCTCCTCAGGGTACACCTACCGAACACGCCGGTAGCGTACGACCGCCGGCTTTACTCCGGATGGCCAACCTCATACAGCCAATCGGCGGCAGCACGCAGCTCAGGGACGGTGACCAGCGGCAGGGCAGCTGGACCGCGCAGGCGGGCGAGTAAGGCGGCATCATCCAGCACGTCATCATCGGTGGCCAGCAGCAGGGTTTGCATCCCACCGGCGGCGCCGGCCTTGCGGTTGAGGGAAGCGATGTCATCGACCCCCACCTGCGTGAGCGGGTAGCGACACTCCGTGTCCTTCCACATGATCGTGCCGCCGCTGCAACGCAGGGCATGGCCCAGCCCCAGCGCATGCCCCAGCTCGTGCGCCAGCACGTTCGCCTTGTCGGCCGCCGGGATGCGGGGGAAGACCTTCGGGTTGATGATGATGACGGATTTGTACGCCCAGCAAGGGGCGGCCACGGTGCACGGCGCCAGCGCCGCATCCAGGGACACCGCTCCGGCAATCGCGTTCGGCTGTTCCAGCGTGTCCTGATAGAAGCTGATACCCGGATGGCCGGGCACATCGCTGCAGGCGGTGTCGCCATCAGCGACGACGGTAAACGCCAGACCGCCGGTCCGCGCCGCCTCACGCCAGTGGCGGAAGCCCTGCGTGGCGGCCTGCTCCGCCTCGGCGGTCATCGGCCCGCAAATACCGACGGCGATCGGACCGTCCGCGCTCCACCAGGCGCCGTTCCAGGGCACGTTCTCGGCCACCGGCGGTAGCGTCCGCGGATCCACCGCCAGCGCCAGGTCGGTGACCGTTCCCGGGCGGAAGACGGCTTCGCCGGCCGGCATCACCCCACCAAACGGCGGCGCGACCTGGAAGCGCACGGCAGCGCCGGGCCGCGCACAAGTGACGGTGAGCGTATAGCTCCCCTCCTCGGTGGTGCGGACGGCGCCGCAGGCGCGGCCGTCTTGCTCGGCGCGCACTTCGCTGCCGGCCGGCGCCGGGCGGCTCTCGACGGTGAGCGCGCCGGAAAAGCGCTGGGCCGTGACAGCGGGGGTGGCGGGTGGCGGCGCGGGCGCAGCAGCGACGATGCTGCTACTGATCTGCGCGCAGGCCGGCCCCACCTCGACCCGGCGGGTGAGCGGATCATAGCCCGGCATGGTGGCGCGGATGTGCCACACGCCGGCGCCCGGCAGCGGCGTCACGTAGCGCCCGGCAGCGTCGCTGTGCGTGATGAACCCGGTCTCGACGACGGTCACCGTGGCACCAGCCAGCGCCCGGCCGGTAGTGGTATTGATCAGCGTGGCGCTAAAGGTGCAGCCTGCCTGTTGCTGCCACTGCATCTCCGATTCGGCAGACAGCGGGCGCACCGGCGCGGCCAGCGCCAGCAGCAGCAGCCCGGTGGCGATACGTAGCGCGCGTTTCATGCTCTGCAACCCCCACCTGGGTATCGAGTGGGGGAGCAAAACGTCTAGGGTAGGGGAACACCCGTAAGGGTGACTAGCCGTGGACGGTGCGCAACGCCTCCAGCACGGTGCGGGTGGCCGGGCTGCGGTTGATGGTGTAGAAGTGGATGCCAGGCGCTCCCCGAGCCAGCAGCTCGCGGCATTGGGCGATTGCCCACCGTACGCCCACGGCCTCCGCCTCTGCCGAGGTGGCGCAGCGCTCCAGTTGCAGGAGCAGCCGCGTAGGGATGGTGGCGCCGCACATGCGCGTCATCCGCTGGATCTGGGCAACATCCTGGATCGGCATCACCCCGGGAATCACCGGCGTCTCGATACCGGCCGCACGGAGCCGGGTGAGGAAGTCGAAGTAATGGGCGTTGTCGAAGAACAACTGCGTGATCAGGAACTCCGCCCCGGCCTCCACCTTGTAGCGGAGATTGGCTAGGTCGGCGTCCCGGTCATCCAGGTCTGGATGCCCCTCCGGGTAGCAGGCGCCGCCGATGCAGAAATCAAAGCCCTCGGCCCGCACAAACCGAATCAGCTCATCCGCGTGGGCAAAGCCGTCCGCCGCTGGGGTGAATACCACCTCACCACGGGGCGGGTCGCCACGCAGCGCCATCAGGTTTTGGACGCCGCTGTCCGCCAGATCACGCAAAATGGCACGCAGCTCCTCACGGGAGTGGCCGGTGCAGGTGAGATGTGCCATTGCCGGTATGCCGGTCTCGGCGGTGATGCGCGTCACCGTCTCGCGCGTCAGCGCCCGGGTGGAGCCGCCGGCGCCGTAGGTAACGGAGACGAAGCCCGGGGCGAGCGGCGCCAGGTCGGCAATGGAACGTTCCAGGGTGCGGGCCGCCGCCGGCGTGCGCGGCGGAAAGAACTCGAAGGAGAAGACCGGGCGTCCGGCCCGCAGGGTCTCACTGATGCGCGGATGGCGGCGGGCCGCCGGAGAAAGAGCCGTCATACTGATTGTTTCCATCCTCGCTACGGGCCAGCGGCATCGGGCGCGGGGTAATGGGCTCAGAGTAGCGTGTTCGCTCCCGGCCCGCCATGCGCGGCGGCGCTTGACGGCGGCCCCCGTTATGGCCAGGCTGAGGTATGCACGATAGTTGCACCAGATATGCCGGTATATTGGCTAGCACCATGGGGAGGCGCAGGTCATGATTCTGGTCACCGGCGGTACGGGATTCATCGGGAGCGCGGTGGTACGCACGCTGGCAGCGCAGGGCCGGCCGGTGGCCGTGCTCAGCACCCACCCCGAGCGGGCCCGGCAGCAGTTCGCCGGGCTGCCCGTCGATATCCGCCAGGGGGACGCCCGCGACGCCGCTTCACTGACCGCCGCCGCCACGGGCGTCGATACGATCATCTCCGCCATGCAGTTTCCCAACTTCCCCGTGGAGAACCCGCGCAAGGGCTACACCTTCATGGAGATTGACGCCCGCGGCAACGAACGGCTGGTGGCGGCCGGACAGGCGGCGGGTGTGCGAACGTTCGTCTATCTCTCCGGGGCAGGAGCGGCGGCAGCGGCGCCGTATCATTGGTTCCGCGCCAAGTGGCAGGCGGAGGAGGCAATCCGCGCCGGCGGGATGCGCTATACCATCATCCGCCCCTCGTGGGTGTACGGCCCGGGCGACAAGTCGCTCAATCGCTTCGCGGCGCTGGCCCGACGGCTGCCGGTGATGCCCGTCATCGGCAGCGGCCGCCAGCGCATGCAGCCGGTGTTCCTGGATGATGTGGTGCGGGTGGTGACCGGCAGCCTGGACATGCCCGCGGCGGCCAATCAGACGCTCGAGATCGGCGGCCCGGAAGTGCTGAGCATGAACGACGTACTGCGCGTCATGCTGGAGGTGATGGGCAAGCGCCGGCCACTGGTCCACGTTCCGGCGCGGTTACCGCGGCTGGCAGGTACGCTGATGGGGCTCCTACCGTTGCCCTCCCGCCCGCTCAGCCCGGACGCCGTCACCTTCATCACCATGGACGCGCTGGCGGACACTACCGCCCTGGTGCGCGCCTTTCCCGATGTGCGCCTCACCCCGCTACGCGAAGGGCTGCGTACCTATCTGGCGCCGGCGGGCTAACGTCCGTCAGCTGTCCATCAGGCCGGGTATGGACAGGTTACGGCCGGGGCAAGCAGTGGCAGCGTAGTCGCGGTGGCGCCCCACCGCCTCTGGTGGCAGGTCATAACGTACCTGTAGCGCCTGCACCATCGCGCGCAGCGCCGCCAGTTGGGCGGCGTTCGGCTGCTGGACGTCGTAATCCCCGAGCACGGCCACGAGGGCATGGCCGGCGGGGTCATAGTCCGTCGCCGTGTCGCCGGCGAACGCCAGCGGCCGCCCCTCCCACACCACACCATCCAGATCGATCAGGAGGTGGTAGGCGATATCCGGCCAGCCACGCTCCGGGCCTTGGTGAAACGACTGGATGATCCGTAGATACTCCGGCGCGGCGGGTGCTCCCCACCAGGCCGGCGGGCCGGTATGGTGCAGCGTCACCCGATCGATCACGTGCGGCCGTAAACCGTCACGCGGTGGCGCGGCGTCCCAGGCGGTGCGGGGCTGCATCAGCAGCTCCTCAGCCCGCGTCCGGCGCGGCCACAGCGCCGCCGCCAGGAGCGCGGTCAGCAGGGTACGGCGGCGCAGGCGGAAGGCGGGCATCGAGGCTGTCCCCAAGACCGGCGAACACGTGTGCGACACGGCGTATACTGGCCGGGCGGGCAGGCCGCCCATGACGCCCCCGCCCCAACGCTGCACGGGGACCGCATCATGAACCGGACAGACCGGCTGCTGGCGATTGTGCTGGAGATGCAGGCGCGGGGCAACGTCCGCGCCGAAGACCTGGCCCGCTCCTTCGAGGTGTCCAAGCGCACCATCTACCGGGACATCACTGCCCTCTCCGAGGCACGCGTACCGATCATCGCCAGCCCCGGCACCGGCTACCGGCTGATGGAGGGATACTTCCTGCCGCCGCTTTCCTTCACGCCAGATGAAGCGGCGATGCTGGTCGTGGGGGCGCAGGCCGTGCAGTTTGTGGTCGATACCGCCTACCGCGAGGCGGCGACGATGGCGCTG
>CAUJGQ010000188.1 GCA_963170165.1 Chloroflexota bacterium
CCACCAACGGCGCGTTTCTGCTGCTCCACGGTGAGCCTTCGTGGAGTTTCCTCTACCGCAACCTTATCCCCGTCTTTGTGCGTGCTGGCTATCGGGCCATCGCCCCGGACATGATTGGCTTTGGACGCAGCGACAAGGTGACAGAGCCGGCCTGGTATACCCTGGATGCGCACGTCGCCATGCTGCGGGGCCTCATCGAGCAGCTCGACCTGCAGAACATCACACTCGTGTGCCAGGACTGGGGCGGCCCAATCGGGCTGGTGAACGCCACGGAGATGCCCAATCGGTTCGCGCGGCTGGTCATCTTGAATACCTGGCTGCATCACAACGGCTATGCTTACACGCCAGCGCTGCAACAGTGGCATCAGCGCAGTCAGGGCGTGGACTTCTCCCGCATGGGTGCCCTGCCGTGGGCGCAGGGGAGCCCCGATGACGCCGCGACGCTGCAGGCCGGCTACACGGCCCCGTTCCCGACGGACCAGCCCGAGGCGCAGACCGGCGCCTTCCGATGGCCCTGGATGCTTCCCTTTGCCCGCCCGGTGGAGGGAGGCGCGGAGCGGCAGGGCCAGGCGTATGCGCTGCTCCGCGAGTGGCACAAGCCCGCGCACGTCATCTTCGGGGAAGCAGACCAGGTATTCAACGTCGCCTGGGGCAGGGAGTTTGCTGCGCACATCCCCGGCGCCACGTTCGACGTTATCCCAGGAGCTGGGCACATGGTGCAGGAGGTTGGGGCTCCGCTTGCTGAGCTGATTCTGCGCCGTATCGGCGAGGAGTCGTAGGCACCCACACGAAACCTCGCCAGGTGCTCCGTTACGTTAGCGGTCCATCGAGGCTGTCAGCCGGCCAGGGCGAAGAGCGCCGGTCGATTGCGATACCTAGCCGGCTCCCCGGCTTCCTACCCTACGGCTGTTTTCGGCCGCTTGGCGGCCCGCTCGCGCTCCACCACCGTCAGGTAGCGCTTGCGCAGGCGGATGGACTGGGGAGTCACCTCCACCAGCTCATCCGGCTCGATGAAGTCCAACGACTGCTCCAGCGACAGCTTGACGGCGGGTGTCAGGCGGATGGCGATGTCGGATGTAGAGGAGCGGATATTGGTGGCCTTCTTCTGCTTGCAGACGTTGATGGAGATGTCCTGCTCGCGCGAGTTGAGGCCGCAGATCATCCCCTCATACACCTCAGTGCCCGGCTCGATGAAGGTCGTGCCGCGCTCCTGGGCGTTAGCCAGGCCGTATGTCACCGCCGTGCCCGCCTGGTCGGCGATGAGGACGCCGTTGCGGTGGCCGCTGATCTCCCCGCGCCACGGCTCGTAACCGGCCAGGATGCTGCTCATCGTGCCTTCGCCGCGGGTGGCGGTCAGGAACGGGTTGCGGAAGCCGATCAGGCCGCGGGTGGGGATGCTGAACTCCAGCCGCACGTTGCCCGTGCCGTCCGCCACCATATTCACCATCCGCCCCAGCCGTTTGGCCAGCGTCTCGGTGAGGAAGCCGAGGTGCTCCTCGCGGGCGTCGACGACCAGGTGCTCCACCGGCTCCAGCAGCCGGCCGTCAATGCGCTTGGTGATCACCTCCGGCCGCGACACCTGCAGCTCGTAGCCCTCTCGCCGCATCGTCTCGATCAGAATCGAGAGGTGCAGCTCGCCGCGGCCGGAGACAAGCAGCGTCTCGGCGCTGTCCGTGTCTTCCACGCGCAGGGCAACGTTGGTTTCCAGCTCGCGCAGCAGCCGCTCGCGGATCTGGCGGGAGGTGACGAACCGGCCGTCGCGCCCGGCGAAGGGTGAGGTATTGACGCCGAAGGTCATCTGCACCGTCGGCTCTTCGATGGCGATCGTGGGCAGCGCCTGGGGGTCCTCGGCGCTGGCGATGGTCTCGCCGATGGCGGCCTGCTCCAGCCCGGTGATGGCGACGATCTCCCCCGCGAGCGCCTCCTCCACCTCCAGCCGCTGGAGTCCCCGGTAGATGAACACCTGCCCCACCCGGCCGCGGCTGACCTGACCCTCCCGGTTGATACGCGCCACCGGCAGGTTGCGCGCCACCCGGCCGTTATGGATGCGCCCGACGACGATCTTGCCGGTGTACTCGTCGGCGTCCAGCGTCGTCACCAGCAGCTGCAGCGGCGCCTCGGCGTCGGCCATCGGCGGCGGCACATGGCGGACGATGGCATCGAACAGTGGCCGCAGGTCGGCGCCTGGCACCGCCGGGTCGGTGGTGGCGATACCGGCCTTGCCGTTGGCGTAGAGGATCGGGAAGTCTAGCTGATCGGCGTCGGTGGCCAGCTCCAAGAACAGGTCCTGGGTCATGCTCACCACTTCGGGGATGCGGGCGGCGGGCCGGTCAATCTTGTTGATGACGACGACCGGGCGCAGGCCGATCTCCAGCGCCTTGCGCAGCACGAAGCGGGTCTGGGGCATCGGCCCTTCTACCGCATCCACCAGCAGCAGGCAGCCGTCTGCCATGTTGAGGACGCGCTCGACCTCTCCGCCGAAGTCAGCGTGGCCGGGGGTGTCGATGATGTTGATCTTGATGTCGCCGTACTGGACGGCGGTGTTCTTGGCGAGGATGGTGATGCCTCGCTCCCGCTCCAGGTCGTTGCTGTCCATGATCAGCGTGCCCACGTGCTCGTTGGCGCGGAAGACGTTGGACTGCTTGAGCATGCCGTCCACGAGCGTGGTCTTGCCGTGATCGACGTGGGCGATGATGGCGATATTGCGCAGGTCGGTGCGGACGGTGTCGGTCACGCAGGCTCCTATGGCAGTCACACAAAGACGCCCCAGCACACGGCCGGGGCGCGGCGGCGGTCTTGGATGCAGTGTAGCAGACTGCGGCAACGGGTGGCGGGGGAGCAGGCCGGAAGCACCGCAGCAGTGCGCATCCACCAGCACACTGCCGGGCAGCCGCTCGGGCAACGGGACGGCCTCCCGGCCGCAGGCGCTCGCTCCCCCTCAGTTCACACCCGCACCCTGCTTCAGCCGCGAAACCCGCCACCTGGCCAGGGTGATCCCCTCCGCCTGACGGGCGCCGGTGCGGCGGCGCGCGTCGAATACTGCGGCTATGCCGGGGACATCGCCCCCGGTCAACACAGAGGAGAGGGAGACGCACCATGACGTTCCAGCAGATCGCCACCACCCGCCCCAGCGCCCGCCGCCGCAACCGCCTGATGGCGGCCGCCGCCGTCCTGGTGCTCGTCGCTGCCGGCGCCGGCGTCTGGCAGATGGCGGCTCTGCGCGAGGGCGGCAGCCAGATGACGGCCCGGAGCGACGTTCCCGTTCCGCCCGTGGCCGCCACCACCGCCGTTAAGGCCGCGCCGGCGCCCGCAAGCTGGTCCACGCTGACGGTCTATCTGGCCGGCTCCGCGGAGGAGGCAGCGCGGATGGAGGAGGCCCTCGCCCAGAGCGACAGTATCCTTGCCCAGTTCGGCCGCCCGCCGCTCCATGCCTGGGTGCTGGTCGCTGCTTCGGCCGAGGAGGAAATGGCACACCGCCAGGCGATTGCCGATGCAGACGCCGGGCGCGCCGGCTTCGGGCTGCCGCCCGTAACCGTGGTGGACCTGCGCGCCCGCTAGGCTGAGGACCCGCAACATCGGCGGCGCGCCGATGGCGCCCGACAGCTCCACCCCACTGCCACGGCCGGTACACCAGGCTGTTTGCTAGCATCTAGAGCTATCCGAAATCGGGACAACGGTGTAGGATAGGCCGCGCACCAGCGGGGGGAGAGGTGCACCATGGTGACCACGCGCACCGGCGCGGGCAGGCGGGCTGCCGTCCCGCTCAGCCGCCGTCGCTTCCTGCTGGCGACGGGCGGGCTAGGGCTGGCGGCGGCCGGGACGGCGTTGCTCGGCGGCTGCGAAAACATCACGCCGTCTGCCCGCGGCAATGACTCGCCGCAGGTGCACCGCGCCGGCTGGCTGTGCGAGGGTGAGCCGTCCACGGACGCCACGGCGCACAACTGGCCCGCGAAGCTGCCACCCACGGCGCGGATGTTCACCGGCCGGCTGGCCGAGCTGGGCTACATCGATGGCCAGACGCTGCACTGGCAGTTCCGCAGCGGCAGCACCGATGCCCAGCTCGCCGCCCAGGCCGAGGAGCTGGCGGCGCTCAATCTCGATGTGATCGTGGTGCTGTCCTCGTTCCGCGCCCTACGCGCCGTGATGCAGGCGCCGGGCAACACGCCGGTAGTGATGGTTGCCTGTAGCTCCGATCCCGTGGGAGACGGCATCGCCGAGCGTTTGGCCCGTCCCGGCGGCCGGGTGACGGGAGTAACGGTGTGGACGTCGCGCCCTCAGATTCGCGCTAAGTGGCTGGAGGCAATGAAAGACACCGTGCCCGCGCTAGCGCGGCTGGGCGTGCTGCTGGACGTGCATGAGGAGAACCTGATCGGCAGAGATCTCTCGACACTCGGGCCGCCCGCTCAGGCGCTGGGCATCGAGCTGATCGTAGAAGAGGTGCGCAACTGGGAGCAGATCGGCCCAGCCGTCTCTACACTGGCGGCGCGGGGCGCGGAGGGGCTGCTGCCGCTCGTGCGGACGCGCTGGTCGGGCATCAACCTGGCGCAGGAACTGTCGCCGCTGGCGCTGCGTCACCGCCTGCCGCTGAACGGCATCCATCGCGTATGGACGGAGGCGGGCGCGCTGGTCTCGTACTTCTTCGACCTGCAAGCGACGTTCTCCCGCGGGGCAGACTACGTGGATAAAGTGCTGCGCGGCGCCCGCCCGGCAGTCACGCCCATCGAGAATCCGGACAAGTTCGAGCTGATCATCAACCTGAAAACCGCCGAGGCGCTCGGCCTCACCATCCCGCCCGCCGTCCTCGCCCGCGCCGCCGAGGTCATTCGATGATCCCGCCCGCAGCCGTGCGCATCCACACGCAGGGGCTGGCGTCTCGGTTCGTTGGGCGGGGCCACACGCGGGCGGCGCTGCGCGGGCGGCTGTTTCGGAAGTACGCGGCGGTGTTCGGCACGCTGCTGTGCGCCCTGTTGCTGGCGAACGGGCTGCTGCACGGCTGGTTCGCCTACCGTGAGCGCCGCGCCGCACTCGGGCAGATCCAGCGCGAGCAGGCGGTGACCGCCGCCACCCGCATCGAGCAGTTTGTCGGGGAGACCGAGCGGCGCCTGCGCTCGGCCCAACCACCTCCCGGTATCGGCGGTACGCTCGCCCCTGATGAGCGGCGTGTCAACCTGCTGCGGCTCCTGGCCCAGGCGCCGGAGATCGCCGAGGTGTCCTATCTGGACACCGCCGGTCGCGAGCAGCTGCGCCTGTCCACGGTCACCCGCAATAGCATGACCAGCGGCATCGACCGCTCGCACGAGCCGGCCTTCAGCTTCGGCCGCCTGGGGCCGGCCTGGTTTGGCCCCGTCTATTTCCGCGAAGGCTCCGAGCCGTTCCTGACCGTCGCCGTCGCCGAGCAAGGGCCATCGCCGGGCGTGACGGTGGCGGAGGTCAACCTCAAGGTGCTGTGGGATACCGTCTCGCGTATCCGCGTGGGAGAGCGCGGCCGTGCCTACGTTGTCGATGCCGCCGGCCAGCTGATCGCCCATCCGGATATCAGCCTCGTGCTGCAGCGCACCGGCCTGTCGTCTCAGCCGCAAGTGCGCGCCGCCCTCACCGCCCCACCTGACCCCCGCCGCCGGGCCGTCACCGGCCGCGGGCTGGACGGACGGGAGGTGCTGAC
>CAUJGQ010000189.1 GCA_963170165.1 Chloroflexota bacterium
AGGTGCTGTCCGAGGCCACCGCTGCCCGCCTGGTCTCCCTGCATCAGCACGGCATCCCTGGCGAGCGCGCCTATGTCGCCACCCATGGCCAGCCCGCGCCGTTTGTGCCCGGGCACTGCCACGCGCCCCTGTCTACTCCCGGCGCCCAGCCCGGCCCGGACGATGTGATGGCAGCTAGCGCGCTCAGCGGCAGCGTGCTGTGCGCGGTTGCTGCGACAGCGGCGGCTGTGCCTGCCGCCGTGCTGCCGGTGCCACCGGCGGAGACGCTCTCCCCCGAAGGCCGGACGCTGCTACCGCTGATCCTCCCGCCACGCTAGTCCCTTCGTCGCTGTGCCTGCCTGCCAATGCGCCCCAGCGGCCCGCCTCCGTGTGGACCTGCCCGGCGTAGCGCGTTCATCTGTCGAAGGGAGATCCCTGCCCATGCATTTCGTGTTCAATCGCACGTTGCTCAGCCTCAGCGCCCTGGCGCTGGCTGTGGTGATCGCCGGTACGTTTGCCGCTACCTCCTCGCGGGCCCAGCCGGCCGGCAGCACCGAACAGCGGCTGGCCGCGCTGGAGGAGCGGATGACCGCGCTCACCCAGCAGGTGCAGGCCGGCCAGGTGGCCGCGGTAATCAGTGCGGTGCAGGTAGTGGATGGCGCTGGGCTGCATGCGATGGAGGATGCGCTGAAGGCGGGCGACCTCAAGGCCGGGTATCTGGGCGCCGCCCGCCGCACCCGCCTGACCGTTGCCGCCACCACCTGGCCGGCTGAGCTCCAGGCGGGCGCGCGCGATCTGGCGCACGACCTCGAGAACCTCCAGCGGGCGCTTGAGATCGAAGACGTGACCGCCGCCGCGGAGGCCGCCACGGCCGCGCATGACAGCGGCCATGACCTGTCCAGCGCCGTCTACACCTGGCTGGCGAAGGAGGCAGGCACGACGCCGAACCTGCGCAACGCCCCGGCGACGGCCGGCGGACACTAACCGGGCATCTGGCAGCCGGGGAGTTGACGCCTTCCCGTTGATGCGAGAGGAACACTGCCATGAGTCGCTTCTTCAGGGTAGCTGCGGTAGCGTTGCTGGCACTGGTCATTGCGGGGCCGGCGCTCGGCGGCCAGACGGCGCGGGCGCATACGTTCTTGCTGTGGTCCGATCCGGCCGCTGATGCGGTGCTGACCGCCTCACCGGAGTGGGTGACGCTCGGCTTTGATGTCAACCCGGCGCGGGGCACGACCATTGCCGTGCTAGATGAGTGGGGAAACGATCTGGCCGCCGGCCCGACCGTGCGCGATGGCGAGAAGGCGGGCGTGCCGGTGTGGCCGCTGGGGCCAGGCATCTACACCGTCACCTACACCGTTGTCTCTTCAGATGACGGCCACGAGACAGCCGGCAGTTTCCTGTTCACCATCGTGCCCGCACAGTGAGTCCAGGAGTGAGGGTGATGACCCAGGTAATGCAACGGTTTGGGCGGGGGGCAGCGGTGCTAATGCTGGGTCTGCTGGCCTTGGCGGCAGCACTGGCGCCCGTACCGACCTCCGCCCATGAGCGGCGGGTCGTGGCGGGCAAGTATGCCTTCGTGGCCGGCTTCCTGGAGGAACCGGCCTATGTGGAGGAGGCGAACGGCGTGTCGCTGGCCGTCACCAACATCCAGAGCAACAACCGGCCGGTGGAAGGTGTAGAGAAGACGCTGAAGGTGGAGGTGACCACCGCCGGACAGAGCAAGGTGTTTGACCTGCGCACGGTGTTCAGCCGCGAGGGCGCTTATCAGGCGCAGTTCATCCCCACCAAGGAGGGGGCGTACAGCTTCCGCTTCTTTGGCACCATTGAGGGGACGGAGATCAACGAGAAGTTCGAGTCCGGCCCGGGCCGGTTCGATGAGGTGATCAGCAAAGGCCCTGCCCAGTTCCCGGCACCGGTGCCCACCAACGGTGAACTGGCGCAGCAGGTACGCAGCGGCGGCGGCCCGGCCCCCGCGCCGGCGGCGGGCGAGCGGGTGCAGGACGCCATCGACAAGGCAAACAGCGCCCGCACCACCGGCCTGATCACCGGCGGGGCCGGCATCCTTGTCGGGCTGGCCGGGCTGGCGGTGGCGCTGGTGGCGCTGCGCGGCCGCGGCGCTGCCAGCGGAGGCAGGCGCGCGGGCACGGGTTCGGAGCCGGTGTAACCGGGACCGGCCGGAAGCTCATGAACCAACAACCGCGCCACTGGCTGCTTATCCTCCTGCTCCTGCTGGGAGCAGTGGCGGCGTTGCGTCCCGCGCCCGCCGCGGCGCACGCCGAGCTGGTGCTCTCCGATCCGCCTGCCCAGGCGGTCATGTCCCGCGCCCCGGCGCGCGTACAGCTCACCTTCACTGAGGAGCTGATCGCGCGCGATGCCGAGGTGCAGGTGGTAGACGTTCGCCGCAACCGCGTGGATAAGAACGACGCCGCCATCATCCCCGGTACCCGCGACGGTCTCGGCATCAGCCTCAACGACAACCTGCCGGACGGTGTGTATACCGTGCAATGGAAGGTGGTCTCCGCCGTGGACGGCCACCTTACCCGCGGCGCCTTTCCCTTCACCGTTGGCGAACCGGGCTCGCTGCCGGAAGGCGCCATCGATGTTGACGTCGAGAGCGTCACCGAGTCGGGTGGGGTGCCCGGTGTCATTGCTCGCTGGCTGATGGTGCTGTCCGCGGCGGTGCTGACGGGGTCGTTCCTGTTTGTGCCGCTGATGCTGGCCCCGGCGCTGCAGCTGCTGGACCGGATGGCGCCAGAAGGCCGCGGCCGCCCGCGGGATGAGAGCGCTGCCGTCACCGAGGAAGCCGTCACCCAGGTGGCGCGTGCAGCCGGCGAACGGCTGCAGTGGCTGGCGACGCTGGCGCTAACCGGGGCGGTGGCCGCCACCTTGCTCGGCCTGCTGGTGGATACCGCCACCGCTAACGACATCAGCTATCGCGCTGCCCTCGGTAGCCCCCTGTGGGAGCGGCTGACGGAGACCGATGCCGGCCGGCGCTGGCTGGCCCGGGCGGTACTGCTCGGGCTGACCGGCCTGGGACTGGCGCTGGTGGAGCGCGAGGTGAAGGCGCACGGCCGGGCCGCACTGGCCGCCCCCTCGTGGTGGCTGCTACTGACGGCAGCGGGGGCGGGCGCGCTGTTCATCCAGAGCCTCGGCTCGCACGCGGCGGCGCTGCGTTCGGCACAGACGCTGGCTACGGCGGTGGACTTCGTGCATCTGCTGGCCGTGGCGGTGTGGCTGGGCGGGCTGGTGCAGTTCGCCTTTGCCCTGTTGCCGGCGCTGGCGCCGCTGGGCGGCCCGCCTCGTACCCGCCTGCTGGCCGGGTTGATCCCGCGCTTCTCCGTGATCGCCGGCAGCAGCGTGGCGATGATCGTCGCGACGGGCATCTACCAGACGCTGCGGCTGACCGTCAGTCTAGACGTGCTACCGTCGGCAGGCTGGGGACAGGCGCTGCTCTGGAAGCTGGCGCTGTTCGTGCCGCTGCTGGCGCTGGCGGCGTTCAACCTTGTCGTCGTGCGCCGCTGGCTGGCAAAGCTGGCGGCCCGCACCGACCGCCCGGCGCGGGAGACGGCGGCGCGGGTACGGCTGCACTTCCGCCGCGTGCTTCTGGCCGAAGTGGCGCTGGCAGCGCTGGTGATGCTGGCCGTGGGGGTGCTGACGGGCAAGGCGCCGGTCACCACCCGTGCGCTGGCTACGGGACCCAGCCGCCCGGTGATCCTGACGATCGTGGCCGAAGATCTCAAGGGCCGGCTGGTGATTGCCCCGGCGCGGCTGGGGCTGAACCGCTTTGACCTGACCGTCACAGACACCGGCGGCCGCCCCGTGCCGGATGCGACCGCTGTCCTGTTGCGCATCAGCACGCTGGACGCCGAGACCGGCGTGAACGAGGCGGCGGCCACGGCACTGGGAGCGGGGCGGTTCACCGCCACGAACTCCTATCTCAGCACCGCCGGCTTCTGGGATGTGACGGCGCTCGTCCGGCGGCCGGGTGTGGATGAGGTGCGCATCCCGTTTCAGTTCACGCTGGGTGAGCGCAGCGGCGCGGTGAATGTGCGAGAGAACCGCCCGGCGGCGCCGCTAGCCCGCGGGCGCGAGATCTTCCAGAACTCCTGCATGCAATGTCACGGCGCGGGAGCGCGCGGTGATGGGCCGCTGGCTGCCGCCCTCAACCCGAAGCCGCTGGACCTGACGGTCCACGTGCCGCTGCATACCGACACCGAGCTGGCGAACTGGATCGCCAATGGTGTGCCCCGCACGGCGATGACCGGCTTCAAGGACCAGTTCTCGGAGGAGGAGATCCAGGCCATCATCAACTACCTGCGCCAGGTAGCCGAGCAGGCCGGCCAGGAGCGGTGAG